>JAUXGW010000039.1 GCA_030621865.1 Actinomycetes bacterium | reverse complement strand
TACCGGCTGTCGGTGGTGATCCCTGCCTTCCGGGAGGCAGATCGCATCGGAGCGACCGTGCGCAGGGTTCGCACCGAACTCGCTGCTGTGGCCGGCTCGGGTGATCTCGAAGTGGTTGTGGTGGACGACGGATCCCCGGACCGAACTGCCGACGCGGCCCGAGAAGCGGGCGCCGACAACGTGGTCAGTTACCCCGACAACCGGGGAAAGGGTGCCGCAGTGCGCGAAGGGATGTTGGCGGCGCGGGGGCGAACAGTTGCGTTCACCGATGCCGACCTCGCCTATGCACCCGCACAGATCGAGCAATTGCTGGCAGCGGTGGAAGACGGTTGGGATGTCGTGGCCGGAAGCCGGAAGCACACCGGAACCCTCACCGTGGTGAAAGCCGGGCGCCTGCGCGAGTACGGCGGCCGTTTGGTGAATGTGTTCACCGGAGTGGTCCTGCTGGGTGGTTATCGGGATACACAGTGCGGGCTGAAGGCGTTCCGCAGGGATGTGGCCCGTTTGATCTTCTCCCATGGACACGTGGACGGTTTCGCCTTCGATGTGGAGATATTCCACCTTGTCGAGCGGTATCACCTGACTCTGTGTGAGGTTCCGGTGGAAGTGGAGAATGCCGAGCGCTCCACGGTGAGTGTCATGGGAGACACCTTTCGCCTGCTGACCGATTTGATGAGAATCCGAAACTGGGGGCGGTTGGGCGAGTACGACGCTGCCGATAGTGACCTGCCGGAGCCGGCGGATTCTGCGTCGGACACCGGAGATCCGGGCTTCGAGTGACAGTGTTGGCCCCCTGTAGGGTGACGACATGTCCCGACTCGACGCCATATTCAAGGCATATGACATACGGGGCACCGTTCCCGACCAACTCGACGATGAACTGGCCTTCGCCATAGGCACCGGATTCGCCACTCTCGCAGCCGAGGAATCCGCCGGGAGCGCGAATCCCGTGGAGCGGATCCTCGTGGCCAGAGACATGCGACCTTCCGGAGTCGGTCTCGTTGCGGCATTCGCTGCCGGTGTCAACGCATCGGGGCTGGACGTGGTCGACCTCGGCCTCGGGTCAACCGACCTGCTCTACTTCGCCGCTGGATCACTTGGGGCGCCGGGTGCGATGTTCACGGCATCACACAATCCAGCCGGATACAACGGCGCCAAGTTCTGCCTGGCCGGGGCCCGCCCGGTTGGCGAAGACACGGGACTGCAGCGGATCAAGGAGGTCGCCGAGCAGTGCCTGGCCGGTGATTTCGTGGCGGCTGACTCACCCGGCACCGTGAGCACCGAGGACATTCTGGATGACTTCGCCGATCACGTGCGGGGATTCGTGGACACATCCACACTGCGTCCCCTGAAGGTGGTCGCCGATACCGCCAACGGAATGGGCGGACTGGTTGTGCCCGCAGTGTTCGAGTCACTGCCCTTCGATCTGGAAATCATGTACGAGGAGCTCGACGGCACCTTCCCGAATCACCCCGCCGATCCGCTCCAGCCGGAGAACACCGAGGACCTGCGCAAGCGCGTGGTGGAGGTGGGTGCCGACATCGGCCTGGCCTTTGACGGCGATGCCGACCGTGTGTTTCTCGTGGACGAGCAAGGTCATGGTCTGTCAGGTTCGGTGACCACTGCGATCATTGCCGCCGGCATCCTGGAGAAGAACCCTTCGGAGAAGGTCATCCACAACCTGATCTGCTCGAAGGCAGTTCCGGAGGTCATCGAGGAATTCGGCGGTGAACCCGTGCGTACCCGCGTGGGACATTCGTTCATCAAGGAAGTGATGGCCGAAGCCGGCGCCATCTTCGGTGGTGAACACTCGGCGCACTACTACTTCCGGGACAACTTCCGGGCTGACTCGGGACTCATCGCATCGCTCGTCGTTCTGGAGCAGATGTCGGTCACCGGGAAATCACTGTCCGAGCTGAGGGCACCCTTCGAGCGATACGCCGCATCGGGCGAGATCAACACCCGCGTGGACGACACATCGGCGGTGATCGAAGCTGTCGCCGACCATTACGCATCGGAATCCCAGGACCGCGTGGATGGACTCACGGTGGATGGCGGCGACTGGTGGTTCAATCTGCGGCCGTCGAACACCGAACCACTGTTGCGACTGAACCTCGAGGCCGCCGACGAAGCTGCATGCGCGTCAAGGGTGGCCGAGGTACAGCAAGTAATGGCAGGCTGAAGGGATGACTGAAACGGCGGACCATCAAAACGACGAACTCGATCCTCGGTTGGTCGCGATTCTTGCTTGCCCCGAGGACAAGGGTCCCTTGTTCTATCTGGCTGATGAAGCAAGCCTCTACAACCCTCGTCTTCACCGGGTGTATCCGGTGCGCGGAGACATACCCGTGATGCTCGTGGAGCAGGCCCGTTCGGTGGAGAGCGAAGAGCACGACCGGATCATGGCGAAGGTGGAAACCGAAGGAATCGAACCTTCATTTTCCGAGTGACCCAGGATCGCCATGACTGATGTAGAAGACATTGACCGACCGGACAGCCTCGACATGTTCGGTGCCACCTTCGGGCTTCCCGACCAGATCGAAGCTGCCACCGCCGTGGCCGGTGAGGTCGATGGGCTTCCCGATGCCGACGGCGTCACATCAGTTCTGATCACGGGCATGGGTGGAAGCGGAATCGGCGGCGACGTGTGCGCGGCTGTGGCTTCGCCCGACGCATCAGTTCCGATCATGGTGTCGAAGAACTACGAGTGCCCCGGCTTCGTCGGTCCGGAAACCTTGGTGATCGCCAGCTCGTTTTCCGGTAACACCGAGGAGACCCTCAACGCCGCCGGTATTGCTGCCGATGCGGGAGCCAGGATGGTTGCTGTCACCTCTGGTGGTCAGCTCGCCGAGCGGGCGGCTGAATGGGGTGCCCCGGTGGTTCGTCTCGACTCGAGTATTCCCATGCCCCGCGCCGGCTTCGGTGCGGTGTCGGTGTCTCCCATGATCGTTCTCGAACGAATGGGTCTCGTGACCGGCATGACCGAACAGATCACCGCTGGGGTAGAGCAGCTGCGCAAGCGGTCCGCCGCCCTGTCCAAGCCGGGCAACGATGCAGTCACCCTGGCCCGGGCCATCGGTCGTTCCTTGCCGCTGGTCTACGGAGCAGGAGCCCTTGGTGAGGCTGTGGCCTGGCGCTGGAAGGGTCAGTTCAACGAGAACTCCAAGGTTGCGTCCTGGTCCAACCGGGTTCCGGAACTGCTCCACAACGAGATCTGTGGCTGGGCAGTCAATGGTGACGTGACCCGTCAGGTGTTCGACCTGATCCTGTTGCGCCACTCCTGGGAGCATCCGCAGAACGCCAGACGTTTCGATCTCATCGAAGAGTTCTGCGACGAGGTTGTGGACAACATTCACACCGTTCGCGCCCAAGGCTCGAGTCCCTTCGCTCAGCTGATGGACCTGGCCTTCATCGGTGACGTCGTATCACTGATCATCGCCGAACAAACCGGGGTGGATCCGGGCCCGGTGGCAATTCTGGATGAGATCAAGGACCGCTTGAGGTCCTAGTTGCACCCCCGGGTTGGCTCAGCGAGGGTCCGAGCACGCCCAGGTTGATCCGTCACCGCTTCAGTCGAGGAGTCGCAGCACGGCGGAGGCGAAGGCCCCGGGCGCCTCGATCATCGGGTAGTGGCCGACTTCCGTCAGTTCGATCAACTCGGCGTCTGTTCGCTCGGACAGTTTCCGGGCCATTGCGATCACCGCGATCGGATCGAGTGTTCCCCAGACGACACCCAGCGTTGACGGGTGATTTTCGATCGCTCCGGTGTAGCGCTCCTCGTTGTCGCGGCGGTCGGACAGATATCTGATCAGGCGGGGGAGAAGACGGG
Source organism: Actinomycetes bacterium (assembly GCA_030621865.1). Taxonomy (GTDB): domain Bacteria; phylum Actinomycetota; class Acidimicrobiia; order Acidimicrobiales; family Microtrichaceae; genus JAHRAZ01. Next base: position 11,478 of record JAUXGW010000039.1, on the reverse strand, counting down.
TGCCCTCGTTGTGTGCAACTGCGGAAGCCGCCGCATCCATGTGCCTCTGGACTTGCTCCGCGGTGGCCAGGGGAGCATCAGAGCCCGACTTCTCGGTTGTCGGGTCAGCGGCCCCCGGAGCGAGTGTTGCAGTGAGCGACAGGGACAACATTTCTGCGGTGGGCGCCATTTCCGGTGGCAGAGCTTCGTCGGGTGCGGACCACAGGACCTGCTGGCCGTCGGTCAACCTGGCCATGTCGAGGTAGATGGAACCGTTGGACACAACCCGTTTGCGGACCGATGTGGTCAGCTTCGATTCCATCTGCCGGGCGAGGATTTCTCCTCCGACGGTGTCGCCCATGTCGTGGGTCACCAGATCGATGACGTCGAGCTCAAGGTGTTCCAGCACTGCCTGGGCAGAATCGGCCGAGGAATCGATCGAATACGGACGGTCGGGTTTGGCGGAGTACCCGAATCCGGGCAGGTCCATCAGGATCACCCGGCGGCCGGCGCTCATGGCCGGCAGAACGGCACTCCAGTCCACTGATGAAGTGGGAAACCCGTGGATCACGAAGATCGGAGGTCGACTGGTTCCCGATTCGGGATCTCCGGTGTCGAGAACGAACACATCGTCGGCTCCGAGCCGGATCAGTTCGCCCATTTCCGCGTGTGTAGAAGAACCCATGCGGGGAGTCTGGCCGAAACGGTCAGACGTTGCTACCGTTGTCCTTCGTAGCGGCTGCTGAGACCGGTGTCAGACGACCCCAGCCACTCAAGTTTTCAACATTGTCTGACCCGACGCGTCCCTGCGCCGGAATTACCGGAGATATCAAACATGACATTCACTGACTTCAAGGTCGCAGACCTCAGCCTTGCTCCTCGTGGCCGCAAGGAAATCCAGCTCGCCGAGCACGAGATGCCCGGCCTCATGGCGATTCGTGCGGAGTACGGAGATGACCAGCCATTGGCTGGAGCCCGCATCACCGGTTCCCTGCACATGACTGTGCAGACCGCGGTTCTCATCGAGACCCTCACCGACCTCGGCGCCGACATTCGTTGGGCCAGCTGCAACATCTTCTCCACCCAGGACGAAGCTGCCGCAGCCATTGCCGTGGGTGTTGATGGAACCGTCGAGGACCCCAAGGGGATCCCGGTGTTCGCCTGGAAGGGCGAGACCCTCGAGGAGTACTGGTGGTGCACCGAGCAGGCACTGCGCTGGGACGGTGGAACCACTGGACCCAACATGATACTCGATGACGGTGGCGACGCCACCATGTTGGTCCACAAGGGAACCGAGTACGAGGCCGCCGGCGCCGTACCTCCCGCCTCCGAGGATGATCCTGATGAGTGGAAGGTCGTCATCGACGTTCTGACCCGCTCACTTTCCGAGGATCCACAGCGTTGGACCAAGATCGGCGCTGACATCAAGGGTGTCACCGAGGAGACCACCACCGGCGTGCACCGCCTCTACCAGATGTTCGAGGCCGGAGACCTGTTGTTCCCCGCCATCAACGTCAACGACGCCACCACCAAGTCCAAGTTCGACAACCTCTACGGATGTCGTCACAGCCTGGTGGATGGAATCAACCGTGCAACCGACGTGATGCTCGGTGGCAAGACATCAGTTGTCTGTGGCTACGGCGATGTGGGCAAGGGTTGTGCCCAGTCACTTCGCGGACAGGGTTCGCGGGTCCTCATCACCGAGATCGATCCCATCTGTGCGTTGCAGGCAGCCATGGAGGGATACCAGGTCGTGCGTCTTGAGGACGTGATCGAAACCGCGGACGTGTTCATCACCGCCACCGGCAACAAGGACATAATCACCGCTGAACACATGGCCCGCATGAAGCACCAGGCCATCGTCGGCAACATCGGTCACTTCGACAACGAGATCGACATGGCCGGCGTGGCGAAGATGAGCGACGTGCAGCACGTCAACATCAAGCCTCAGGTGGACGAGTACGTGTTCCCCGACGGACACTCCGTGATCGTGCTGGCAGAGGGCCGTCTGCTCAACCTCGGTTGCGCAACCGGTCACCCCAGCTTCGTGATGAGTTGCTCGTTCTCCAACCAGGTCCTGGCTCAGGTCGATGTGTGGTCCAACCCCGGGAAGTATGACGTCGGCGTTCACGTTCTGCCCAAGCATCTCGACGAGATGGTGGCCCGTTTCCACCTCGACTCGCTCGGTGTGCGGATGACGAAACTCACCCAGGATCAGTCGGACTACCTTGGGATTCCTGTCGACGGGCCATACAAGCCCGATCACTATCGGTACTGAGCCGCTCGTGCGGTTCAGCACCCACCAAGGGGAACCGTGGAAGAACTTGAAGGCAAGGTTGCAGTAATCACCGGCGCAGCGTCAGGGATCGGAAGGTCCCTGGCGCTCGCTTTTGCCCGGGAAGGCACTCATGTCTCCCTGGCCGACATTGAGGCCGACCCGCTGGAGGAAACAGCCGAGGCGGCACGCGAGATCGGTGTGAACGTGCACGCTTCGATCACCGATGTGCGTGATCCAGAAGCGGTCGAAGCACTCGCCGAATCCACTGTTTCCCGGCTCGGCGCATTACATGTGGCATGCAACAATGCCGGGGTGTCCGGTGGTGGGAACACCTGGGAGATACCGCTGGAAACCTGGGATTGGGTCCTCGGAGTGAACCTCTTCGGGGTGATCAACGGTGTCCGCAGCTTCACCCCGCGGATCATCTCCAGTGGCGAGGGCCACATTGTGAACACGGCGTCGATGGCCGGATTGACCTCGCCGCCGTTCATGAGTCCGTACACCGTCTCCAAACACGCGGTGGTGACGCTGTCCGAGTCCCTTTCGGTTGAATTGTCGTTGCAGCATCCCGACATCGGCGTCACCGTTCTGTGCCCGGGATGGGTCAGAACACGCATTCACGAAGCGGACCGCAACAGCCCCGACGGTGTGGTGGGCCCATCCGATGGTGACGACGAACTTGGCTTGGCCGACGTGGTCAGACTCCTGATCGAGGGTGGCCTGGACCCTGACGACGTGGCCGCAATGGTGATCGACGCGGTGAAGAACAGGGAGTCCTGGGTCCTCACTCACGACGACTGGACCGAGATGGTCACCGAGCGCACGAGAAGGATCGTTGCCGGCGAGCCACCGGTCATGGGTCAGCTTCCCACCTGATCCACCCATTCACGGCGCCACCGCCACCACCGCGGCACGCAGGGTTGTTGCGCCTGCGGCAACGAGAGTCTCAGCAGCCGCGGCGATGGTTGCTCCCGTGGTCAGGACGTCATCCACGAGGATCAGTTCACCCTCACAGCTTCGGCGGGCCCTGAACACGGGTCTGCCAACCCGGTCCTGGCGGCCGAGACCCATCTGAGGTCCACTTTCGCGGTTCAACAACTTCACCGCGGGCCAGCCGGAGAACTTGCCCATGGCTCTGGCCAACAACTCTGCCTGATCGAAACCCCGGGTACGTCTTCGTTGCGGTGTCGTGGGCAACCAGGTGATCCTCGGTGGTCGGGATCCGTCGGCTCGCCGTGCCTCAACTGCCACACACAGCGCCGCCGCGATCATCGGAACTGCCTCGCGGCGATTCCGCCTCTTGAGGCTCAGCACCAGATCGGCACCTGCATCCCTGTAGCTGCAGAGTGCGTCAACGGTCTGCGTACCCGGAGGTTCCTCTATCGGCGGTGGAGGTTCCAGCTGTCGAAGGCACCGAAGGCACAAAGCGGTGCCGGGTGCGTCGCAAAGCACGCAGGTGTCCGGGAACAGCAGCGACATGGGTGTGGTCCTGGAGCGCATCCTGCCATGGTGGAGCCAGTTGGAGTCCTGAGTGGCCAATCAGGACGGGTATCGGTGCCCGGTTCCCGGTAACGGCGGACTTGGCTGCATCGGTAGAGTGGTCGAGTTATGGGTTTTATGGATCGGATTCTGCGGACAGGCGAAGGAAAGAAGGTTCGCGCGCTCGGTGATCTCGTGCCGGACATCGGCTCCCTGGAGCCAGAAATGCAGGCTCTGTCGGATCAGGAACTCGCCGCCAAGACCACGGAGTTTCGCGGGCGGCTGGATCAGGGCGAGGAGGTCGACGATCTTCTGATCGAAGCCTTCGCCGTGGTTCGTGAGGCTGCGATGCGGGAGATCGGTCAGCGCCACTACGACGTACAGCTCATGGGTGGTGCGGCGTTGCACTTCGGATGGGTCGGCGAGATGAAGACCGGTGAGGGCAAGACCCTGGTCTCCACACTCCCGATATATCTCAATGGTCTCACCGGAGATGGCGTTCACCTGATCACGGTGAACGACTATCTGGCTCGACGAGACGCCGACTGGATGGGGCAGATCTACCGTCGGCTCGGATTGTCGGTCGGCTTGATCCTGCCGGGAAATGACCCACCGGAATTCAAACGCGAGCAGTACGCGTGTGACATCACCTACGGCACCAACAACGAGTTCGGCTTCGACTACCTGCGCGACAACATGGCGATGTCCGTTGAGGAGAAGACCCAGCGAGGTCATCACTACGCCATCGTGGATGAGGTCGACTCGATCCTGATCGACGAGGCGAGAACACCGCTGATCATCTCGGGCAAGGTCGCTGACGCCGCGAAGCTCTACTACAAGTTCGCGGCGGTCGCCCGCAGCCTGCAACGGGATGAGGACTATGAGGTGGACGACGAGAAGAAGATCGTCTTTCCGCTGCCCCCCGGCATCGAAAAGGTGGAGAAGGAGCTGGGTCTGGAAAATCTGTACGACGACGTTTCCACCAGCCTGGTTCACCAGTTGAACGTGGCCATCAAGGCCAAGGAGCTCTACCGCCGAGACACCGAGTACCTGATCGCCGACGGTGAGGTGAAGATCATCGACGAGTTCACCGGTCGGGTGCTCGACGGTCGGCGCTGGTCGGAGGGACTCCACCAGGCTGTTGAGGCCAAAGAGGGAGTGAAGATCAAGGAGGAGAATCAGACTCTTGCCACGGTCACACTCCAGAACTACTTCCGCATGTACGAGAAGCTGGCCGGCATGACCGGTACTGCTGAGACCGAAGCAGCGGAACTAATGGGTACCTACAACCTGCAGGTGGTGCCGATTCCCACTCACAAGCCATTGATCAGGGATGACCGGACCGATCTGATCTACCGCTCGCAGACTGCGAAGTACAAAGCCGTGGCCGACGAGATTGCGGACCGAAACGCCACTGGTCAGCCGGTGCTCGTGGGCACGGTGTCGGTGGAGAAGTCCGAAGAGTTGTCCCGTTTGCTGGAGAAGCGCGGGATCAATCACCACGTGCTCAATGCCAAGAAACACACGACCGAAGCTGAAGTTGTCACCCAGGCGGGCCGTGTCGGCTCGGTAACCGTGGCCACCAACATGGCCGGCCGTGGCGTCGACATCCTTCTTGGTGGAAACCCGGAAGGTCTTGCCGATCGCGAACTGAGCGCGGCCGCGGTCATGGAAGGTGGCGACGACCTGACCGAGGAGGAGCTCGAGAAGCGCCGTAGCGATCTGATCGAGAAGTTCGAGGTGGAGTGCGAGGCCGATGGCGCCAAGGTGCGTGAGCTCGGTGGGTTGCACGTGCTCGGAACCGAACGGCACGAATCGCGCCGAATCGACAACCAGCTTCGTGGCCGTTCCGGTCGACAGGGTGATCCCGGATCCAGTCGCTTCTTCCTGTCGCTGGACGACGACCTGATGCGCTGGTTCGCCACCGGTGCCATCGAATGGGTGATGGGCAAGAACTGGGACGAGGACGTTCCGATCGAAGCGAAGATGGTCACGAGGTCCATCGAGAAGGCCCAGAATACCGTGGAAGCCCGAAATGGTGAGATCCGAAAGAACGTGCTCAAGTACGACGAGGTTCTCAACGAACAGCGCAAGGTGATCTACAAGCGCCGTGACGAAGTGCTCGAGGGTGTGGACCTGCGCGATGAGACCCTGGAAGCCATCGGTGAAGTTGTCGACGAACTGATCGCCAATCACTGCGACGGCGACTATCCGGAGACCTGGGATCTCGAGTCCCTGGTTGCGGACTCCGCCAGCACCTGGCCGACGGAGCTCACTGCGGAAGACCTCGCCAACCACGACGATCTGGAATCGTTGCACGTCACGCTCACGGCCGACGCCGTTCGCCAGTACGAGGAGCGCGAGGAAGACTTCGGTACTGACGAGATGAGGCAGGTGGAGCGCCAGGTGATGTTGCGCATCATCGACACCCGCTGGCGTGAACACCTCAAGGAGATGGATCACCTCCAGGACGGCATCAACCTGCGTGCCCTCGGCCAGAAGGATCCGCTCACGGAGTGGCAGCGGGAGAGTTTCGACATGTTCGGAACCATGATGCTGAGTGTTCGCCGTGAGTACGTCCAGTATGTGATGCACGTCCAGAAGCTCCAGCCCGAACAGTCCACCCAGACTCCGAAGCGCCTCGATTACACCGCTCCGGCGGATCCATCCGAGAGGGGTACCGGTGTTGGTGCACCGCAGCCCGCATCGGGGAATGGATTGGCTCCGACGCCGAATGCTGCTCAGCCGGCAGCGGCCCAGCAGGCAGCGGCCAAGCAGGAGGCGGTCTCAAAGCAGCCCGTTGTGAAGACTGACTGGGAGAAGACGCCGCGTAACGCCCCGTGCCCGTGCGGAAGCGGCAAGAAATTCAAACAGTGCCACGGCGCAAACTGAGGCGGATGAATGCAGGACCATTCCCCGCGCGTCGACGCACTTCGTGATCGCCTCACTGAGGCCAGTGAATACCTTCAGATCGACCGGCTGACTGCGCGTCGTCCCCAGTTGGAGACCGAATTGGGTCGCCCTGACCTGTGGGATGACGCCGATGTTGCCCAAGCCCTTCAGCGTGAGTTCTCCGACCTTGGCGACGACATGTCCTTGTACGAGTCACTCGGGGAGCGAGTGGATGACGTTGCCACGCTGTGCGAGTTGGCTCGCGAAGAGGGCGACGAGAGTCTGGATGCCGAGATCGTGCCCGAGCTGGAGTCGCTCAAGTCGGACTTCGAGACCCTGGAACTGCGTGCGCTGCTCACGGGTGAATACGACGACTGTGACGCAATCGTTGATGTGAATTCCGGTGCCGGGGGAGTGGAAGCCCAGGATTGGGCTGAGATGTTGTTGCGGATGTACCTGCGCTGGGCCGAGCGCCAGGGTTTCGACGTGGAGATGGACAGTGTGAGCGAAGGCGGGGAGGCAGGAATCTCATCCGCCACCGTGATCATCAAAGGCCGCAGCGTTTACGGCTGGATGCGTTCGGAGCACGGAGTTCACCGACTCGTTCGTATCTCACCCTTCGACAACAACGCGCGTCGTCAGACGAGTTTCGCCTCTGTGAAGGTGACTCCACTGATCGAAGATGTGGATTCAGACATTCAGATTGACGACAAGGATCTCCGCATCGATGTGTATCGCTCTTCCGGTGCCGGCGGTCAGCATGTGAACGTGACCGACTCAGCGGTCCGCATCACACACCTGCCAACCGGAACCGTGACGTCATGTCAGAACGAACGGTCACAGCACCAGAACAAGGATCGGGCCATGACGATCCTGAAGGCCAAACTCCTTGAGCTGGAGCGTCAGAAACGTGCAGAGAAACTGGCTGAGATCACGGGTGAAGGATCCGCAGTGGACTTCGGCAGCCAGGATCGCAATTACGTGCTCCAGCCCTACCAGCAGGTGAAGGATCTGAGGTCCGGACTTGAACTGCCGAATCCCGACGGTGTCCTCGATGGTGAACTCGACCCGCTGATGGAGGCGTTCCTGCGTTGGGAACGTGCTGGCAGGGTCACCGCCTGAACCCCGTTGGCGCATCTACACTCTGTGAATGTGAGGTGACGAGTACCGGCTCGGTTATGCCTGTATCGTCATCATTTCGTAACATAGGTCGTCTGCCGTTTCCGGCTCGGCTTTTGGAAGGTCATCTGTGATCAAACTCGACAATGTCACCAAGGTCTACAAGGACAAGCATGTTGCCCTTCGTGATGCCTCGGCGAGCATCGAAAAGGGTGAGTTCGTCTTTCTCGTCGGACCGTCCGGATCGGGGAAGTCGACGTTTCTGAGGCTGCTCAATCGCGAGGTGAAGCCGCAAGAAGGCACGATTTACGTCGCGGGCAAGGACATAGGGAAGCTGCCCGGTTACAAGGTGCCGGATCTCCGCCGGAACGTGGGCGCGGTATTCCAGGATTACAAGCTGCTTCCCACCCGCAGCGTCTTCGACAATGTGGCTTTCGCCCTCGAGGCCATCGGCCGACCCCGGTCAGCGATCAAGGAAGCTGTTCCACAGATTCTCGAATTGGTCGGTCTGACCTCAAAGTCGAAGAACATGCCCGACGAACTCTCGGGCGGTGAGCAGCAGCGTGTGTCGATCGCACGCGCGTTCGTGAACCGTCCGCTCATTCTGCTGGCCGATGAACCCACCGGTAACCTCGATCCGGCAACGTCGGTGGGAATCATGAAGTTGCTGGACCGGATCAACCGCACCGGCACAACCGTATTGATGGCGACTCACGACCGGGGGATCGTCGACACGATGAGGCGAAGGGTGATCGAACTCGATCATGGCCGGATCGTGCGTGACCAGGCGCGCGGCGTCTACGAGTGAGGCAGTAGTGGCGATTCGACTCGACTATGTGATGAAGGAGACGGGGCAGAACCTCGCGCGCAACCTCACACTTACCTTTGCAGCCATTCTCACCGTGGCTGTTTCGCTCACCATGGTGGCGGCCAGCTACCTGATCGGTACGGGCATCAACAACAGCTTCCTCGGGCTCCGCTCCGAACAGCAACTGCTGGTCTACATGAATCCCTCCGCGGAAGAGGATCAGATCGATTCCGTGTCCAGGGCCCTCGAAGAGAGTCCCCAGGTCGAAGAGATAGATTTCTACAACCGCGAACGGACCTTCGACGAGTTCCAGACGTTGTTCCGCGAGCAGCCCGATCTGCTGAGTTCGGTGACAGCCGAGGACCTTCCAACCAGCTTTCGGGTGAAACCGACTTCGACCGATGCCGAAGTGGTCAGTGCTCTTGGCGATACCTTCGCCGAGCGTGAAGGTGTGCTGCGTGTCGCATACGCGGCTGAGTACGCCCGTCAGGTTCAGCGCTCTGTGAACACCCTCAACCGCTGGGTAACTGTGGTTGGTGTGGTCCTGATTGGTGCCTCGGTGCTACTGATCTTCAACACCATCCGCACAGCCGTTTTCGCCCGCCGCCGCGAGATCGAAGTCCAGCGACTGGTGGGTGCGCGCAACTGGTTCATTCGAATGCCCTTCATCGTGGAAGGCCTTGTTCACGGACTGATGGGCGCATTGCTCGCGGCCGGCGGGACGCTCGCCTTCGACGCGCTCTGGCAACGGAACTTCGTGGATCAGGTGGCGTTTGAACTGCTCAACCAGATCCGCTGGTCCAGCGGTGACGTGGTATCGGCGATCCTGATCATCACTGCGATCGGTGCCCTTACCGGTGCAGTTGGTTCCGGTATCGCAGTCAGCCGTTTCCTGCGAGCCTGACCTTTTACTCTCCCCATCACAGAAGCTGATCTGGCGCACGATTCGGTCCGATTTGCTGCCTTCTCTTGATTCCCCGTTGCTGTCGTCTGTGCTGCCGTCGGTTCGTCCGTCGAGTTCCCCTGGCCACAGCGGTTGTGGAACAGGGTGCACAATTGTCGGTATGACCGCTGTTGAATCCACGATGCTTCCTCTTGGAACCCAAGCTCCAGATTTCTCACTCGGGGATCCGTCGGGGAGGGTGTGGACTCTCTCAGACGTCCGTGCGGGTTCAGATGTCCATGCGGGCGGGCCGTTCGTGGTGATGTTCGTGTGCAATCACTGTCCGTTCGTGAAACACGTCGGTCCCGCGCTCGGCGAGCTCGCAAGCAACCTCTCGGCACGTGGTGTTCCGATTGTGGCCATCATGAGCAACGACGTCGAGAACTATCCGGACGATGCCCCTGACCTGATGGCCGCAACCGCCGAGGACTGGAACTGGGACTTCCCGTATCTGCACGACGATACCCAGGAGGTGGCCAAGGCGTACCGGGCCGCCTGCACACCGGACTTCTTCGTGTTCAATGGGGATGCCGAACTCGTCTATCGGGGGCAGATGGATGACTCCCGTCCGGGCAACGGTGTGCCGGTGACCGGTAGCGACCTGATGCGGGCGGTTGAATCGGCCCTCGCGGGCGAACCGGTGCCGGAACCCCACAAGCCATCGACGGGATGCAACATCAAGTGGCGCCCGGGGTCTGAGCCGCCCTGGTTCGGCTGAGGGATTTGCGAGTTCCGCTCAGGAGTTGTCAACCGTCCCAGGAACCCCGGACTTGCACAGGACTCGCGGACCAGCTCAGGAATCGGCGGCAGTACCAGCCGATTCCTCCCGTTCGGGAGAGTCGGTGTCGGTGCTGCGCCCCTCCGTTGAGGCTCGCGAAGATGTAGTCACATTGAGCGAGATCATGTCTGGCCGCGAGTAGTGCCCAGCGGAGTCGAACTGCGCTCTGCCTGTGGTGATCTGGTTGAGATCCAGTGTCGCCTGGAGCGTTTCCTCTCGCCCCGTGACGGGCCCGGCCACGAGATTCCCGTCGGGATCCACGATCGCGGAGTTGCCAGCTGACATGAGATCCTCTTCTCCGCCGTAGATGTCGTCGGCTCCGGGAATGTCCCGTGGCACCATGGAACCGTTGATGTAGGGCGTGACTCCGACTACGAATATCCGGCCCTCCTTTGCGATGTGCCGCAATGTTGGAACCCAGACATCGCTGTTGTCCCAGGTGGGAGACAGAAGGATGTCGATCCCTGCCTCATACATGGCGGCACGTGCCAGCGGCATGTAGTTCTCCCAGCAGATCAGCGTGCCAATTTTTGCACCTTTGACTTCGACAACCGAAAGCACAGAATCCTGACCGTTGCCCCAAACAAGCCGTTCAGCCCCGGTGGGCACCAGCTTGCGGTGAATGGCGGCGAGTTCGCCGCTCTCGTTGATGTGAACAACTGTGTTGAACAGTGAACCGGTGGTCGATCGCTCCGTGATCCCGAGGGCCACCCATACCCCGGACTCGGCAGCAGCCTGTTTCACGGGGTCGAGGTCCGTGTCGATGTTCACCGACTGTTCGGTGAACAGCCTCATCCACTCCTGTCCAGCCCATGGCTTGAGACGCCAGACGAAGTCTGGATAGGTGGGCACGAATGATTCCGGGAACACGATCAAATCTGCACCGGAAGCTCCAGCGGAGCGAACCTCTTCGGCCGCTTTCTCCAGTGTGGCCGAACGATCGAAGAGCACGGGCGAAGCCTGCGCTGCTGCCACGGTGATCTCGGGTCTTGACGTGATGGATTTGTCCATCTGTCGAAGATAACCAATCCGGCGAAGCTCTGTGTCCGAGTCCGTCCGTTTGCGAAGAAGGGCCCCGGTGGATTGTTGGCTACTGGGAATTGTCCACCGCTGTGGAAGCTCTAATCCCGATCGCCGGATGTCGTGGGCCTGCAGTACAGTTGTATCTGCAACGGGGCTGACTGGTTTCGACGTTGGGACCG
>JAUXGW010000283.1 GCA_030621865.1 Actinomycetes bacterium | reverse complement strand
GGTGGGGCCACGCATCGTCGGTGAAACCGCCAGCCCGCTGATCGCGGGGTCACGGCGGTGACACCGGACCATGGCCCCTACGGCTCTTGGCCGAGCAACTCGGCCAGCGCCTCCATCTGTTCGAGGTGATGCGCGAGGGAACGGCTGGCGAAGCGGTAATTCAACATGGTTGCGCCGATGTCGAGGTATTGCTCTGCCTGGGCCCGGATACGTTCGCCGTCGTTGAGGGCGTCGACGGCCGGCTCGGGCCACAGGATCACCTCGAGTGGACGCTCGCGGGCGGACCATGCCGGGAGATCCCGGGCCCAGGCCAGCATCGCCTCCACTTCCTCCGGGGTCAGCAGGAAAGGTGCCCAGGCATCGCCGTGCTCGACGGCGCGGCGCAACGAACGCCGGGTGCGGCCACCGACCCAGATGGGGAGATGGGCCTGCACACCGGCTGGATCGACCTCGACGTCGCGGAACTTGTAGTGGGTGCCTTCATAGGAGGGTTCCCGGATCCCCCACGAGGCCCGGATGGCGCACAGGGCATCATCGGCGCGGTCTCCCCGGCCTTCGAAGGGCCGGCCCAACAATTCGAACTCCTCGCGCAGCGAACCCACACCGACTCCCAGGATGAGTCGGCCGTGGCTCAGCGTGTCGAGAGTGCCGTAGTGCTTCACGATCTCGAGTGGATGGTGATAGGGAAGCACCACGATGTTGGTGGCCAACTTGATGTGTTCGGTCACCGCGGCCAGATAGCTGAGCGTGGCAATCGGATCCCAATAGCGCTTCCCCCGGCGAGCCTCGACGTCAATGGGGACCGCGATGTGCTCGCTTGCGGTGAGGTGGTGGTAACCGAGGCGATCAGCGGTCCCGGCCACCTCGACGAGGTCCTCGACGGACGCATCCACCTCCCACTCGTTGAATGAGCGAGGCAACAACAAGGTGATCGGCGTGATGATGCCCAAGCGCATGTTGATCCTTCGAGACGGGAGTGGCTCTTGTGAGTGCTGCTGCCCGAGACCGTAGCCGGATCTCTTCGCACCCCTGCTGACTCTACGATTGGGCATGACCGAGTTACCGGAGCCACCCCCGAAATGGTCGGTAGTCGACGGCAAACTGCATCGAGAGTTCATCTTCGATGACTTCGCCACGGCCTTCGGGTTCATGACCCACTTGGCGCTCGAGGCTGAACGCCGCAATCACCATCCCGAGTGGTCCAATGTCTGGAACAAGGTGACAATCGACCTGGTGACGCATGACGCGGGCGGCATTACGGAACAAGATGTGGACTTCGCGGTCAAGGCCGACGAAATCGCCGGAACCATGTCGCCGTACACAACGGATGACGAGACCGAAGGCGGGTGAGGTGTGAGTCACCCAAAGTTCATCGGAGGCTCACGCTTCAGCGGGCCGGTGAGTGACCTGCGGCGATGTCGCAGCTGACGACCGTACCCCGTCGTCGATCGCCGTGAGCATGGTGCCGGCCGGAGCCATATCGGTGATGACGACGTTTGCTGCAGCGTCACCGACGACGCCAACGGCACGTACGCTCGCCTACCAGACTCCCGGTTCGATGAGCTTGCCACCGTGTCGCGTGAAGGCACCCTCAACGAGTTCAGGACGATCGTGACTACAAGCCACCACGAGCACCTCGCCCGGCTCGAGAGCAGTATGACGAAGAGCATCGTGCTCATAGAACTCAGCGGAAGCTGCCCCAATACCTCCGAATCCACCGATCATCGCTCCGCCAAATCCGGAGGAGAGCCCGAGGGCTGCGATGCCACCAGCGCCGAGTGCGCCGATTCCCGGCGCGGCGATGGCGAACAGCAGCATGCCACCGATGAAACCGAGCACCGCCCCCGCTGCGACGCCCTTCTCGAGGTCCTCGGCGAGGTCGGCTTCTTCGTCTCGCTCGAACACGACGGTGTCGGGTTGACGAATAGCAAGCCTGAGATGGCGACTCCCGAGGCCGATTTCGCGCAAATCGTCGACGGCAGCTTCAGCGTCGGCGTGGGTTCCGAAGACAGCCGCGATGTGATCGTGTGTGTCGTGCTCGGCCGCCTCCTCCGCTGAGACGAAGTATCGATCAAGGTGACGGAGGATCTCCGCCTCCTCAGGTGACATCTCAGGCCCATAGGCAACGACAAAGGTGCCGACCGGCCGACCGTCCCTCGCCCCGACGGCCACCAGGAGCGCTTGGTCAGCGGAGTCCGGGCTTAGATCGACTCGTGCGATTTCGGCAGCGATGAGTGTCGCCGGGTCGAGGTCTTCGCCGCTCTGGGCCGCGTGAAGCTGTGTTCCCTTTACCGTCAGATCCTCGACGAAGCCGGCTCGGTTCAGCCGCTGCTGGACCTCTTGGAGTGATTCGGTGGCCATTGGAGAATTATCTCATAGACCACTCAGGCCGCCAAGAACCCGAAGCCACTGGGTCAAACCCGGCGGCGGACGGCAAAGGAACACGATTTTGGCGCGGGCTACTCAGTACTCGTTCTGTGATGGTCAGGTCGCGGTTTTCCGCGACCTGACCATCACAGAACGGCGGATGAGCCCCGCGGGGTCGACGGTGGATGAACCCGCGGGTCAGCGCGGCGGGTCAGCAGGTCGACTGCGGGTCAGCGCGGCGGAAACGATGCTGGACCCGAGGGGGGATACTGATGCACCCGGGCCAACATGGATGTCGTTCGCTTGCCGTTCGCGTCCGTCAGGTCCACACGGACGAGACCTTCGGCCGGAGGGCCGACGAACCATGCGCGGCTCGTGATTGGCGAGGCTCGGTTCTGGGCGAGGAAGCGGACCTCCAGCTCCGTAACCACATGGCGTGTCACCTGTAGGCCAGACTCATCGCCAAGGTGGTGATCTGCGAACTCTTCGGCAGCCGCCTCGCCGAGATGGGCGACCATCGCCCCTTGCAGGGCACCTGCAGGATTCGCCAACCCGGGACGCAGCTCGACCGTCACGACACCTTCGGCCGGATCGAGCACTTCAATGCCGACAGCGGTACGCAACGAGCATTCAAGAGGTGCCATGTGCTCCCAGTGCGCTACCACGTCGGCCAGTTCAAACGACGGCTTTGGTAGATCACCCTCGCGCCGCGGAACCCGGGAGAAACCAATCATGACGCTCCCCCACG
>JAUXGW010000206.1 GCA_030621865.1 Actinomycetes bacterium | reverse complement strand
GTGCCGTTGCGCTCGGCTTCCACCATGTCGACGCCACCGACCGACTCGATGACGTTTCTCGGAGCCATGTAGATGTCGTTCTGGCGTCCGAGATAACAGGAGTCGTGGTACACGATCCGTTCATCCAGCTTGGCTCCGGTCAGGTCGAGGCGGCCGAGGGAGATGAGTTCTTCGAGGAATTGACTGTGATGCTGAACCTCGTAGTGCCCGCCGAGCTGGGGGTACTCGTTGGCAAGGGTGTTGAAGCAGTGGGGGCACTGGGTGATGATCTTCTTCACGCCCATCCCGTCGAGGGTTTCGATGTTCTGCATCGCCAGCATCTGGAAGATGTACTCGTTGCCCGAACGGCGGGCAGGATCGCCGGTGCAGTTCTCGGCCGGTCCCAGAATTGCGAAGCTGACCTGCGCTCGCTTGAGCAACTTGGCCATCGCCTGGGTGACCTTGCGGTTCTTGTCGTCGAAGGAACCTGCGCAGCCGACCCAGTAGAGGTACTCGGCATCGAGCGGATCGCCACCATCGAGGATTTCTATGCCCTCGATGTCCTTGGCCCAGTCGGCACGTTCGGTCTGCGACAGGCCCCATGGGTTACCCGAGTTCTCCATACCCCGGTAGGCAGCGCCCAACTCGGTTGGGAAGTCGGACTCCATGAGCGTCAGGTATCGGCGCATGTCGAGGATCTTGTCGAGGATTTCGATGTTGACCGGGCAGTTTTCGTCGCAGGCCTTGCAGGTGGTGCAGGACCAGATCTCCTCCGGGGTGATCCGTTCGAACACCGAATCTGCCGAGATGACGATTTCCGGATCGTCTCCGAGCGGAGGCGAAACCACAGGGTTTCCGGTTGCTGCCATCACCTCGCCCACCTTGAGCACGATCTCGCGTGGATCAAGGGGTTTGCCCGTGATCTGTGCGGGGCATTGGGCGGTGCAGCGGCCGCACATCGTGCAGGAGTCGGTGTCGAGCAACTGCTTCCAGGTGAAGTCCTCCACCACAGCGGCGCCGAAGGATTCCATCTCGGTTTCCATGAGGTTCGGCATGGCCTTCATGGCGCCCTTCGGGCGTTCCCTGTCGCTGAGATACATGTTCAGCGGTGACGTGAACATGTGGCGCAACATGGTGATCGGCAGGATCACCAGGAAGATCACGAAACTCAGCACGTGGATGATCCACAGGGCCTGATAGGTCGTTTCCAGGGTGCCGGGGCTCAACTGGTCGAACAGTGCCGAGAGGGGCCAGCCGATGATCGCCCATTGCTCGAAATCGGGGCGGCCATCGAGCGCGATGCGGGCGCCTTCTGCGATGAACCCGGTGAGTCCGATCGTGAGCAGCACACCGAGGATCAGAGCGTGCTCGGGCTTGGTCTTGATGCGGATGCGGTACGGCTTCTGGATGTAGCGACGAACGATTGCCCAGATCACGCCGACCAGGAACACGATGCCGGCCACGTCGCCGGTGAAGGCGTAAGCCTTGTAGACGCCTCCGTGCAGGAACTTCGCACTCTCCGGTAGCTGGTGGTTGATCTCCAGGACCGTGGTCACTGCCAGCAGGACCAGGAACCCGAAGTACATCATGGAGTGCATGACTCCTGCTGCCGGGTCACGCAGGAGTGTCTGCATGTAGAGCCCGGAACGCAGGTCCTCGAAGCGCTTCTTGGCGTTCTTCGGCGTGATGTCACGTCGATCGGGTCCGCCACGGACCCAGTTCTTCATCCTCTGGGCAAAGCTGAACGCTCCCCAGATGATCGCCACCGGAATGACCGTGTAGAAGACCACCTTCAACCATGCAGGGATTCCGCCGAAGACCTCTCGCGTGATCGAGCTCTCATCGTGCCATTGGGTGATGGTGGCGAAGATTCCGGACAGGACGGTGATCAGCGCGACCACAACACCGATGGCGATTGCGATCTGGTACGGCTGAAGCCGTTTCGGGCCGGGAACGGTTGCGTCTTCCGGGGCGGTGTCAGTAGCGCTCATAGCGTCAGAAACCTACCGCGCCACGCACCCTGAAGGCACCCCTCAGGCACCATTGTTGATGAATGAGGTGATGATGGCACTACTGGTCCGCCCGTTTGGGCTTGAATGGAACGAACGACAAGAGGGGGCAATGGATGCGAGTGATAGGCGTGGCTGGAGCGAAAGGAGGGGTCGGCAAGACCGCTCTGGCTGTGAATCTGGCCATGCTGTCCTCCAGGGCGGGCAACCGGACTCTGCTGTGGGATCTGGATCCCCAGGCTGCTGCCACCCACTGCTACTCGCTCAAGGCGAAGGTCAAGGGAGGGGCGCCGAGGCTGCTCGGCGGCAAGCGGGACCTCGAAACTTACATTCGCAAGACCGACTACAAGAAGTTGCATGTCATTCCCTCGGACAAGACTTTTCGTGCGAGCGAAATGGTCTTGTCCACGAGACGCTGGCCTGAGAAGGCGATTCGCAAACTCGTTCGGCCACTTGCCGGTAGTTACGACGTGGTCATCATGGACTGCCCGCCGGGCCTCGGTGTGATGGCTGAGGCGGTGGTGACTGCGAGCGACTTGTTGGTGGTTCCGGTGATACCCGCTCCGCTGTCCGTGCGGAGCCTCGACCAACTGAGCGAGTTCGTCGATGAGAACCGTGAAGGGTTGCCCACACTCGCGGTGCTGTCGATGGTGGATCGCCGCAAGGTGTTGCACCGACAGATGATCGAGAGTGTCAAGGGTGACCGCCGGTTCGCGTTGTCGGTCGTTCCGCTGTCGTCCTCGGTGGAACGTATGGGGCTCGAACAGGTTCCGGCCGTGGTCGCGTCACCGCAGAATCTCTCTGCGAAATCCTTCCGCCAGCTCTGGGGTGAGATCGAAGACCGCCTCGACCTATAGGTCGGTCTCCCCGTGTGCGCGCTCTCTCCGTGTGCGCGGTTCCGTGGCGCGCCGACGCTCGGTGACCTCCACCAATCGCAGGTTCAGTTTCCCGAAGCCTGCCTGGCCACCGCCTCGGCTTTTGCCTTCACCGCCTCGGCATCCATCAGGTAGCGGTCCTCAACGGACTTCTCTTCGAGAGGTGTGAAGTCCTCCGCGAGTTCGTAGAGCAGCGGCACACCCGTGGGGATGTTCAGCTCCGTGATTTCGTCGTCGGAGATTCCCTGGAGGTGTTTCACCAGCGCCCGCAGTGAGTTTCCGTGGGCGACCACCAACACGTTGAGACCGGCGGCCAGGTCCGGAACGATCGAGTCGTACCAGTACGGGAGCATCCGCTCGACGACGTCCTTGAGGCACTCTCCCTCCGGAATCAGTTCTGGCGGAAGGTTCGCGTAACGCACGTCGTCGTTGGGATTGAACTCGTTGTCCGCAGCCACGGGCGGCGGCGGTGTGTCATAGCTGCGTCGCCAGATCTTCACCTGATCGGCTCCGTGCATCTGCGTCGTTTCGGCCTTGTTGCGCCCGGTCAGGTCGCCGTAGTGACGTTCGTTGAGTCGCCAACTGCGACGTACCGGAAGCCACAGTCGACCCATGACGTCCAGAGCCAGATTGGCCGTGCGGACCGCGCGTACCTGCACCGAGGTGTGCAGGATGTCGGGAGCAAATCCCACTTCCGCCATCATCTCTCCGCCCGCCTCGGCCTCGGCTCGGCCCACCTCGGTGAGGTCGCACTCGTACCAGCCGGTGAACAGGTTCTGTTTGTTCCACTCACTCTGACCGTGTCGGAGAAGTACGAGTTGATGCATTTGCGGGCTCCCGGAGTTCGTCTGGATTCTGGAGTTCGTCATGATTTCGGGCCTGAGTTGCCTGTGTCAGCCACCGGTGCGGATGGTGATGGCCGACAGGTCCTGCTCTCGGCCCCGTTCCCAAGATGCTGCACCAGCTGACCTCGCCGGGCCAAGCCCGCAGTCCCTACACTCGCGAACCATGCGAGTCAGCGTCGTGATTCCCTGTTACAACTCATTGCGCTGGTTGCCTGAGACGCTGGACTCCGTGCTCACCCAGACCTTCGATGACTTCGAGGTGATTCTGGTGGACGATGGCGGCAGCGATGGCCTCGCTGCCTGGGCCGGCGAACTCGGTGACGATCGAGTGCGGGTCGTGCGTCAGGACAATGCCGGAGTTTCGGCGGCGCGCAATCTCGGAATCGCCTCCGCCGAAGGCGAACTTGTTGCCTTCTGCGACTCCGATGACCTGTGGGTTCCGACTTTCCTTGATTTGATGCTGGCTGCGTTTGACCGGATGCCGGAGGCCGGTGTGATCTACGGTCACTACGACGTGATCGATGCTGAGGGCCAACCCACGGGAAGGGTCGAGGC
>JAUXGW010000144.1 GCA_030621865.1 Actinomycetes bacterium | reverse complement strand
CGGTAGAAACGGCGATTCTCCGAAGGAAGCTCTCCGGCTCTGGCAAGCGTGATCTCCAGCTCGTTGTTCCCCAGCAGGAAGCGAGCACCCTCCGGATTGGCCTCTGCCCAGCTCAGGTGATGTTCAACGACCGAGCGAACACCACGTTCGGTGTCGTCGGCGTCCTCGAGCGCCGACACGTAGCCCTGCTCGTATCGGCTGAGGAGATCAACGTAGAGGGCCGACGCGAGCTGCTCCTTGCCTCCGTAGTGGTGATACAGGCTCCCGATGCTCGCGCCCGCGCGGAGCCTCACCTCGTCGATCGTGGTTGCGGCGTAGCCGTTCTCCGAGAAACAGCTCAGGGCCGCGTCGAGCAATGCTCGCTTTCGCAACTCGGTCGCCGCTGCCCTGGTCTGCTCTGCCATGCTCTGGAGAATAATTCCGGCGTGCCGAAGAACGCGAAGTAGGTTCTCGGCGAAACCAGAACCAGTTCGAAATCACGGCGTGAACCAGTTCGAGGTCGACGCCGCAAACCGACCGAAACGGATTCACATGCCCTTGCGACTGACGCCCACCCGGATGACGGTGGCAGCCATTGCTGCCACTGTTGCCACAGCAGTGGCACTCCCGCTCACACTGCGCGCCCTCATGCGCAGGGCGAACGGCGAAGTGTTCAGCTCCGATGGCGTTCCGATCCACTACTCCATCAGCGGCGAGGGAACCCCGGTGATTCTCCTGCACGGTTTCGGCGTGAATGCCGGCATCAACTGGCGACTTCCAGGAATCTCGCGGGAACTGGCCAAGCGGTTCCAGGTTGTCTCAATGGACCTGCGGGGCCACGGAGCCAGTGGCCATCCCGGCAATTACGGCATGGAGATGGTCGAAGATGTCGTGCGCCTGATGGATCATCTCGGCATCGAGCGAGCCCACGTCGTGGGCTACTCCCTTGGCGGAGTGATCACCCTCAAACTTGCGTCCGAACATCCCGAACGACTCCTCTCGGCCAGCGTGCTCGGCGCCGGCTGGGAAAATCCGCAGAACAGCATGTTTCTCGGCGCGATCGACGAGATCGCCGAGGAACTCGAAGCCGGCCGCGGAGTTGGTCCGCTGGCCGAACACCTCGGTGGCGATCGCGAGCGAACCACGGCCACACATCGACTGTTCACCCGTTTCGTGACCTCATACCTCAACGAAGGTCCCTCACTTGCAGGCGTCGTGCGGGGAATCCCCGAACTGACGGTGGAAGAAAGCGCCGTGTCCGAGATCGATTTGCCGGTTCTCACCGTGGCCGGAAACAAGGATCCGATGCGAAACGGATCGGAAGCATTGCAGGGAAGGGTGAAAGACCTGCGTTTCCTGCTCATCGACGACGCAGACCACATCTCGGCAACATCGCATCCGGAGCTCAGGTCGACCCTGATCGACTTCCTTGATGAGGTCGACACTCGCCGGCCGCTACTACCCTCAACCTGAATGCAGACCGAAAACCTCTCGGCCGCCACGAGGCGCTGGGCCGATCAAGGGCTGAGCGTCGAAGTGCTCGGGCGGCACCAGATGTTTGCCGCAGTACGCGGAGATGGCCCGGCATTGCTGATGATCCACGGCTTTCCGACCTCCAGTCACGACTACCGGGAGATGATCGCCAGGTTGTCGCCCGACTTTCGGTGCATTGCACCCGACATGCTCGGATACGGATTGTCCGACAAGCCAATCGCCTTCAGCTATTCACTCTTCCAACAATCCGATGCGATCGAACAACTCCTGCATCACCTCGGGGTCGACCGTGCTCACGTGGTCAGCCACGATGTGGGAACGAGCGTGCACGCTGAGTTGCTGGCCCGCCAGCTCGAGGACCACCTGAGCTTCGAGATCCTGACCTCATCATTCCTCAACGGTTCCCTGATCAAGGGAATGGCAAAACTCACACCGATTCAGAAACTGCTCGAAGCGCCGGCCAACCTCGGCGAAGCCGTCGTTGTGTGCGAGAACATTGCACCTGACTTCGTGCCGCTGCTCAAGGGACTCATGAAACGAGCAGACTCCCTTTCGGATGAAGACTGCGCAGTGATGGAGGAACTCCTGCTGTACCAGGACGGCAACCGCCGAATCCCTGGTGTCTACTCATATGTCAGGGAGCGCTACCTGCACCAGGACCGATGGCTGTCCGCGCTGGAACGCACGACATCACCAGTGCAGTTCATCTGGGCCCAGGATGATCCCGTCGCCGTGAAGGAAATGGGCGAAGCCCTGGCCGAACGGGTACCCGGCGCTGCCTACAACCGGCTACCCGGCGTCGGACACTTCGTTCCGATCGAGGCACCTGATGAGGTGGCAACACTCGTACGGAGTTTCATCACTGCCTGAGGTCAGCCGAGGTCGAGCCGGCGATTGTCCCAACTGAGAATGCGGTCGTCGGGAACGATCTCGATCGTGGCCGGTTTGACGGAATAGTGCTCGCTGGTCGCTTCTGGCATCGCCGCGCGGGAAACGCGGAACTCCGAATACTTCTCGTCGAGCGCGTCATTCACGGCGCGTTGCCGGTCGCGGTCCTCCAGAAGGTGGGCGCGGCCTGTCAGGGAAACGGCTCGTAGCTCCGCCCAGTACTTTCCGCTCTCCACGAG
The DNA here is from genome assembly GCA_030621865.1 of Actinomycetes bacterium. Lineage (GTDB taxonomy): Bacteria > Actinomycetota > Acidimicrobiia > Acidimicrobiales > Microtrichaceae > JAHRAZ01. The sequence goes on along the minus strand of JAUXGW010000144.1, from coordinate 3,844 downwards.
AAACGAACACCTGGGGTCCTTTGCCACACGGGAGACCTTCTTCGTCCCCGACGGACCGCTCAGGTAGATGTGTTCATCGAGCGCAACGAACCACACCGGAAGGGAAACCGGAACTCCGTCGGCACGCAGTGAGGTGAAGATTCCGGTGTGGGCATCAGCCAGGGCACTCCACGCCTCGGCCCGACTCAGTCTGACACTCACCGGATTCCTCCTTCGGGAACGTGTACGCCACGATCCCTGCAATCTCTGTCCCTGTGCATATCAGGCTCTGTGCATATCAAGCGAGGCGACGACTCACGTCTTCTCCAGCAGCAAGCCGCTCTGCGTAGTCATCGAGAAATGAGTTGAACTTCTCGGACTCGCCACGGTCGGCCTCGGCGCGGGGGATCGCCGGGATCTCGTAGTCAGGTGGCATTGGCGGATGATCCGAGGCGGGTTTCCTGGCCATAACCTTCTCGATGATCGGCGCCATCCGCTTCTCCTTTTCGACGGCGGCCTTTTCTTCTCGTTCCTTGAACTCGGGAAGCACTTCGCGGGCGAACAACTCGAGGCTCTCCATCACATCCTCGTGTTTGTTCTTCCCGGCCTGGCTGGCCAGGATCACCTGGTCAACGCCGCATGCCTCGTACCGCAGGAGATAGTCCCTCACCTGTGCAGGTGTGCCCATCGCACCGCGGAGTCCGCTGACTCCTTCCTGTACGACCTTCGCACCCAGCCGGTCCGAATCCTGTTCCGAGGCGGCGACCGCCGTGGGGTCATATCCCATCTCGGCTCGCTGCTGCTGATACTGCTCCCACACATCCGTCTCGCCGGGAACGTGGCGTCCGAACACGTAGTAGTGCCCGAGTGAGTATCCAAGGAAGTTCACACCTTCCGACCCGCGCCGGATCGCCTCGTTCTCGTCGGGATGGCAGAAGAAGGTCGTGACGGTCGCCAGGTTCGCATTCACTGCGTCGCCGATGGGAACACCCTCGTTCTCCAACGTCGTGTAGTAGTCGTCAACCCAGTGCTGCGCCTCCTCAGGATCGAAGAACGCGAACGCCAGCGCACCGATGCCATTTTGGGCAGCGAGATGGATCGTTTCCCTGCGGGAGCAGGCAACCCATACGGGCGGATGGGGTTTCTGCTGCGGCTTCGGAACAACGTTGCGCGGCGGCATCGTGACGAACTCACCGCGATGACCGGTGAAAGGTGTCTCGCTCATGCACCGGAGTGAAACGCGCAAGCCCTCTTCCCACATCGCCCTCTTGTCGGCCGGGTCGATCAGGAAGCCGCCGAGTTCGGCCTCGGACGACGATTCACCGGTTCCGAACTCGACGCGTCCGTCAGAGATCAAATCGAGCGTCGAGAGTCGCTCCGCGATTCTCGCCGGATGATTGAACGGCGGAGGGGTCTGGATGATGCCGTGAGCAATCCGGATTCTCTCGGTTCGCTGCGACACTGCCGCAAGGAACACTTCCGGCGCGCTCGAGTGGCTGTACTCCTCCAGGAAGTGGTGCTCGACCTCCCAGTAGAAATCGATACCGAGTCGGTCCGCGAGTTCCGCCTGTTCGAGTGCTTCGTCCAGCACCTGCTTCTCGGACTTGTCGTTCCACGGCCGTGGAACCTGGTGCTCGTAAAATACGCCGAACTTCATCCGTCAGGGCCTCCATGTAGGGTGTATAACGCTGATTGTATATACTTGCTTTTACTCATGGCAAGCACGACTCGACTCAGCCGATCGGCGCGCAGAACCAGCATCCTCGAGGGATCGACGGCGGCTTTTGCCACCGGCGGGTTCGCCATGACATCGATGAACCAGGTAGCCGAGTCAGTCGGCGTCACCCCACTCATCATCTACCGGCACTTCGACTCGAAGGACGCCCTCTACACAGCGGTGCTCGAACGTGCCCGCGACAACATGTCCGACTCCCTGAGTCAGCCGAGTGACAGTCGGCTGGGGATCGGTGTGGAGGCCGTACTCGCCGCCGCACGTGACGATGCGGACGGGTTCCGCCTGATCTGGCGACACGCTGCACGCGAGCCGGACTTCGCTCCTTACGCGGAAGAGCTTCGGGAAATGGCGATCACAACCGTCGCCAATGAACTCGGACAAGTCCTCCCCGACGAAGCGGTCCAGTGGGCTGCCAATGCCACGGTCGGGTATCTGGTCGAATCCGTCCTGACCTGGCTGGACCTCGGTGATCCCGAACTGGATGAGCGGTTCATCAAGTCCACCAAGGCAGCGCTGCGCGCCGGCGTCCGGGCCTGGTCGACGACCTGATCCGCGATGGAGCTCATTCAAGGCCGGAGACAGTGGGTCGGCGTACCAGTTGAGAGTTCCTGCCAACCCATACGTCGAGTCGGGATTAGCAACGGCTCATGATGGGCCGGGCCGCGATGGTTCGCACTCCCCGAACTGGTCGGCTTGAAGGGAGTCCAGCACAGAACGCAGTGGCCGCGGAAGTACCCGCATCGAGCCACGAAACGGGTCGCTGATGGCAACCACCAGTGCCAGATCGAGTGCAACGGTGACAACCAGGCCCCCAACTACGGCGGCCACCCAGCTCTCCAGGTGCGCGGCCAGAGAGACCGCCTCGATGCACACCACAACTCCCGAAACCAGCGCGAGCAGGAACAATGGGGCGGGCAGACCGTGACCGGCGAGGTTGAGGCGATCGCGCCTTCCGGTCGCCACCTCGGCGGCCGCGGACGCAAGCTCGGATGCCACCGCATCGGACACCTCGGGACCGTAGGCGCGGTCGCGCACCTCTCGCTGCAGGGCCATGAGCATGACCACGGTCTGTGGCTGCCCGCGATCGTCGCGAGCCAGGGTCGGCCATTCGTCATCGAGCACTGAGTGCAGGTAGGTCACCTGGCAACCACGGATGGGTCCACCCCTCAGCCCACGTGCCCCCGAGGCCAGGGCCAGCCGCACGCTGGCGTCGGCCTCCGCTCCGATGACTCGCTCGGCATCGCGGCTGCGGTTCCACTGGTTGGTGATCACAAAGGTCGTGAGCAGAGCGAACAGCGTGCCGATGGCCGGCATCAACCGGCCGGCGACCTCGGCAAGATCTTCTTGTTGCGCAGGCGTGGTGACCGCCTGCATCAGGACACCCACGCCGATCGACCAGCCCAGGAACCAAACGAGGAACCCACTGAAAAGTATCCCCGAATCCACACCTGCCAGATCGGCTAGACGGCGTTCGAAAGCTGCCCACAACCACCAGGAGTGCCGGGACTCCGCCTCGGATTGAATCCCCCCGGTTCTTGTGGAGGCTCCGATGTGGCCCTGGTTTCGCGCAGTTGGTTCGTTCGAATCGGTCATGTGATGGATCGGCTGTAGTGGAGGTTCTCGTACTCGATCGGTGTTCCGGACAATATCGAGGATCAGTTCCCGTAACCACAATGTTGCCCGGCACCTTCCGCAGGTCTGCGCCGCCGGTTGATCGAGTCAACGTGCCCTGAGCCCGGCTGCTATACCAGTGAGAGGGGGCCTGTCAGGCGCACAATCCGGTGTGCACAGACAGGTGACGGCCATGGCCAGGAACAATCCACTTGTGAGAGACACCAACGAGCGCATCCTTGATGCTGCGCTCGTCGTGTTCGGTGACATCATCGGTTCGCCCGCCCCACAGGAGTCAGTGGCGCCATGAAACTCAATGGTCGAGTCGCATATGTCACCGGAGCGTCGCGCGGAATCGGCAGCGCCACCGCCCAGGCGCTTTCGCGTCGGGGTGCGACTGTCGGACTGATAGCGCGCAACGGCAGCGACCTCGACGAAGTGAAGTCCCGACTCAGCCTGAACAGCGCCGCGGCAGTCGCCGATGTATCCGATCGTGATGAGCTGAATGGGGCCATCGAT
>JAUXGW010000115.1 GCA_030621865.1 Actinomycetes bacterium | reverse complement strand
GTCGAGTAGACGTAGTCGGCCAGCGCTGTCACCGAGTCCTCATCGGACACATCGGTGCGGAATCCGCTCACGTCGCCGCGCTCCAGGTCGTCGCGCCCGGACAGTTCGGCAACGGTCGCCTCGAGCACGGGCTCCTCGATGTCGGCAATGACAACGCTGGCCCCTCTGCGGGACAACTCCTTGGCGAGGTGACGGCCCATGCCGCCGGCACCGCCCGTGACCACGGCCACCATTGCGTCAATGTCCAGACGGGATCCCTGCGGGGTCGGTTCTGTGCTCACCTTCAGTCCTTCCACTCCATCCCGTAGGCATCGAACCACCAGCGGGCCTCACGGATCGCGTTGTCCGGTGTGCGCAGATCCGGATCCTGATTGAGCTTCTCGGGGGTCGGCCCGACGCGGGAGGCGATTTCCCCGAGTCCGTCGGAGTCAAGGTCGTAACACTCGATGGCGTTGAGACCGAGGAGAAGACGGGTGTCTTCGATCGAGACTTCCTGGAAGTCGGTCTCGAGTCGCTCCACCGTGTTTGGCCATGAGCCTTCAGGATGCGGATAGTCGGTGCCCCACATCAGGGCATCGATGCCGTTGGCGTGGCGCCGGCGAATCTCCTCGGTGCTCATCGCCGATGCGCCGATGAAGACGTTCGTTCCGACGTACTCCGAAGGCAACTTCTCGACGAGACCCTTGGTCATCGAGTTGAGTTTCTTCACTTTCGAGTTGGCGCCGAAGCTGGTGTCGGCCTTCCACAACAGGTCACCGAGCCAGTAGGAGCCGCACTCCACGACCGCGTATTTCAGATTCGGGAACCTGTCGAAGGTTCCTGAGAGCAGCAACTGCCAGAGGATGCGGTGAGTCCAGAAGGGGACCTCCAGCACGAACTGGGCCAGGTTGCCGTTGTATGCATCCCAGTCGCCCTCACCTGAGTGGGTGTGAACAACGAGGCCGGCATCAGCACAGGCCGCCCAGAACGGATCGTAGGACTCGTGGCCGTAGGAGGGATTGTCGTGCCACATCGTGGGGACCATGACTCCCCTGATGCCGGGTTTGTCGGCCAACGCCTCGACTTCCTTCACTGATTGCTCCACGTCGTGGATCACCGGCACGAGCGCCACACCGGCGCGGCGAACGGGATTGGTGGCACAAAATTCTTCGAGCCAGCGGTTGTGGGCACGAGCCCCGGCGAACGCCAGCTCGGGATCGGTGATCTGACCGGCGGACAGCCCCGCACCGAAGGGTGGTGATTCCTGACCGGTCACCGCGTCGCCGTCGGCGAAGATCACCTCACCGGCGATGCCGTCGGCGTCCAGCTCCTTGTCGCGGATCTCCGGGTCATATGCACCTTGGAGGCCGATTTCGTTCTCGCCCTCCCACTGGGCAACGTATTCCCCGTTGACCTCCTCCATCAGTCGACGGTGCATGTGGCGGGTCTCCACCCACTCATCGAAGTCCGGATGGAACCTGGACTCCAGGTACTCCCTGTATTCCTCCACCTGCAGTCCGGCATGTGTGTCCGAAGAAACAATCGTGTACGGCGTGTTGGATTTGTCGACACCCTCGAACGGATTCCCCATTTGTGCTCCCTGATCGTTCTGCCCGCATGGAGGTCCCAGCCGGGTGTAGAAAGAAATTCTTGAACAGTGTCCAAGATTCTTGCACACTGTTCAAGAGCAGACGCAAGAATTCCTACCATCTGCACACTTTCGATCAGAACAACTGTCGATGAGCACAACTGCCACCCGAAACGAGGGAACCGGTCGTCGAGTGGGACTCGACAGGGACGAGGTGATCCAGCGCGCCCTCGACCTGATCGAACGCGATGGGTCAGAAGCCCTCACGATGCGTGCACTGGCCACAGAACTCGGGGTGACCACCACCACGATCTACTGGCATGTCGGCGGACGCGAAGAACTCCTCACCGCTGTGATCGAACTGCTTTCGCGCCAACAGGCGGAGGCCGAAATCGTCGGAGACGATCCCAGAGAACGGGTCTTCTGCATTGCCCGACAGATCTGGACGAATGCCCAGGCGCACCGCAATGTGACGTCGCTCGCCCACCGCATGGGCGCCACGACTTTGTTGGAGATGCCGATGGAGTTGGCGATGTTGCGTGAATTCGAATCGGCTGGTGTTCGCGGAGCGAAAGCTCGGGACGCCCTGCAGGCCGTCATCCTCTGCGTTGCGGGGTTCCTGGTGGTGGCCCTGCGAAGCCCGGCGTCCGGATCGTTGGATGCACACAGCACCGAACTCTGGTCAACGGTCGAAGACGACCGCGTTTCCGCCGCAACACTCAAGGCACTCACGAGACCCTCCGATCTGGAGGCACTGTTCAACACCACGGTCACAGCTGTGATCAACCAGTTCGTCCCGGACTCCGGAACCGCTGCATGAGATCCAGGCAATCGAGATCAGGGAGATCTGAATGACAGACACGCCAATGACCAGGCCGGGAGAAACCAACGGCTGGCCCAAGCTGGTCATCAAGTACCGCACCGACCCGACGCTGATGGCTGATCTGGTGCCGGCGGGGCTGAGTCCGGGCGATGACCCGGTCGTCACGATCGGCATCTACTGCGTTGCGGTGCACGGTGAACCGGAGTTCGGAGTCAGCACCAAGGTCCCCGCCTCCTTTGACGGTACCGACGGCCAGTACACACTCGGCATCGGGATCGATCAGGAGTCAGCCATCTTCGTGAGCCGTGAAACGAACGGCCAACCGAAGTTCCCGTGCAGCATCCGGTACTTCCGTCTCGGCGATGAAATCGTGGCCCGGTGCAGCCATCAGGGATACACGTTCCTCGAGTACAGGGGTGTGACAAATGGAACCGTTGAACCGGACGGCGTCGAGAAGGAGAGCAGCGAGTGGTGGATAAAGGCGTCGCGAGCCGTGGGCGGGGTTGAGAAGGAGTACGACTATCCGCCACACGTGGTGGAAGTTCGCGCGGCGGGTATCGCCACCCACATCGAATCGCTCGAAGGTGACCTCACCCTGCGCGACAGTCCCTGGGATCCGTACACGGCATTGCTGCCGATGAAGGAGTTCGTCTCCGCCCAACTGGTCACGACCCGCCACACTGCACGCACGATTTCCGTGGCGGGCCCACTGGATCCAGATGCCTTCTGGCCGCACGCCGACACGATCGGCGGATCACGCTGGCCCGGTGAACGGGGCGCACCCAAAGCGCAGACATACAACTCGACTGAAGGAAACAGATCATGAGCGACGTGACCGAGGAGCGGGCGGAGCAAGAAGCCGAGCGAGCCGAGCAGTACGTCAAGGCCGTACACGAAGCAATCATCCCGAAGCCCGAGTTCCAATCGCCCGAGTTCCGATCGCCCGACAATCCGGCCAACACCGAGGCTGAAACGAGCGACTACGGCTTCACCTACGAACTGCCCGAACGCCCGGACCCGCCGCCAATCCCCAACGGGTGGTTCTCCATCACGGCCAGTGCTGATCTGGCTGCCGGTGAGATCAAGTCCGTGATAGCGGTGGGTCGGGAGCTGATTGTCCTGCGAACCGAAACCGGCGTCGCGTCGGTGATGGACGCCCACTGCCCACACCTTGGTGCCCACCTCGGGGGTGGCTGGGTGACCGGGGAGGACATCAACTGCCCGTATCACGGCTGGAAGTTCGATGCCGAAGGCACCTGCGTGGAGATTCCCTACAGCGATGCCCGAATCCCCTCCCGCGCGTGCGTGCCCTCATATGAAGTGCGGGAACAGGACGGCTTCGTCTACTTCTGGTATCACGCGGGCGGCAAGGCTCCCCAGTACGAAATCCCCGAGGTCTCCGAGGCCGACGACCCGCAATGGTCCGATGCCCACGTGTGGCAATTCGAAATGAAGGCTGCACTCGGTGAGATGGCCGAGAACAACGTCGACTATGCCCACCTCCATTTCGTGCACCGTCGACCGAACATCCCCAACGACACGTCCCACTTCACACCCAATGGCTACTTCTCAGAGGTTGTGGAGAGTCTCCCGGAGGGACCGAGTTTCGTCCGCTACACCTACGGCCCGGGTATTGCATTGCTGCGCATCACGGACCTGATGACCATCTACGCCACCACAACTCCGATCGACAGGCATCATGCCCGCCTCAATTGGCACTTCTTCTTCCCCAAGAACGTCGAACATGTGGCGGAAGAGATGATCGACGGTGTCACGGGTGAGTTCGGCATCTTGGCGGACATTCCAATTTGGCGGGACAAGGTCTACCGGGCCCGGCCGATCCTGGTGAAAGGCGACGGAAACATCGCCGAATTCCGCCAGTGGTACTCGCAGTTCTACGAAGGCAGCGACTGGGACGGCTGAACGCGGCTACTACGCTGCGGTCACAACACGGATTCACGCGATGGGAGAGATCGTGGAAAATGGAACAAGTGGTTTGAGCAGGGCCGCGGGTTTGCGCCGTCTGGTGATCAACGTGGCGGCACTGGCAGTTCTCGCCGCCGCCTGCACCGTTCCACCGGGAACGCTGATCAACGACGACCCCGTGGAACCGGAATTGGTCGGCGACCCGGCGCTTCAGTCGTATTCGGTGTTGCCACCGGGTAATGGCAACACGGTCGGGTTCACCTCAGCCTGGAGTGATGACCAGCGCGGACCGTACGACCGATTGATCGATGTGGTTGCGGATGACGCCCTGACCAACGACAACCTGGGTCAGTACTTCAAAGCGGCAACTCTGGGGACCGTCGACAAACCATCGGCCGAGATCGTGAAGGTCGAAACCCCGGCGACGGGAGTCGAGGTCGGCTGGGACAACCACGGAGTGCCCCACATCACAGGCGACACGGAGCATCAGGTGGGATTCGGCTCGGGATGGGCAGTTGCCGAAGGCCGAATGTTCGTTGCGGACCTCGCACGAATCCTCGGGCGCACCGGCACAATTGAAATGATCGGTGGGTTCAGCCACATCGACAAGGCGTTCACGCAGATCGGCTCGGTCCCCGCAGTCAACTACACCGACGAGGAACTGAACGCGAGCATCGACGCGGTTCTGGCTGCACAGCCGGATGGCGAGCGGATGCGTGCCGCCACTCAGGGCTTCGTCGACGGGATCAACGCCTGGAAGGCTGTGAACCCAATGCCTGCGGCACTCGTTGCGCTTGGCGTGGCGGACCACCAGTGGACCCTGGCCGACGTGGTCGCAGTGGGAATCACCGTTGATGACATCTTCGGTTCCGGCGGAGGTGACGAGGTCTCCAATGCCGAGTTCCTGCGCCAACTCACCGGTGAATTCGGCGAATCCCGGGCATTGGAACTCTACGAGATGCTGCGGATGAGGGATGAGCCTGCGGCCACCACCCATGTCGAAGAGCCATTCCCCTATCCGCTGTTCGCAGACACCAGTGGCAGCACTCCGGGGACAACGAACACGGTCGACCCGGCCGCAAACGTTGTTCTCGATCCGGAACCCGACTTGGCCAAGGCGCCGGCGCGACCTCCCTCCGCGAGCAACTACGTGGCGATCTCCGGCGAACGTTCGGCAACTGGCCATCCGGTCCTCGTTGGTGGTCCGCAGTCGGCCTACATTGCTCCTCAACTCCTCTTCGAGATGGAACTCCACGGTGCCGGATACGACGCCCGGGGCATCACCTTCCCCGGCCTGGGCCCGTGGGTGATCATCGGCCGCTCCCGGGATTTTTCCTGGACGGCGACGGCTGGCGGGTCGGACCTCGTTGATCAGCGAATCGAAAAACTGTGTGAGCCGGACGGATCCGATCCCACGGCCGAGTCCACGCATTACATGTTCAACGGCGACTGCCTTGCGATGACCCGGCCGGATCCCACCGCCGCCTGGAGGACGGTTCATGGACCCGTGGTGGGGAATGGGACGGTTGACGGAGGGCCAGTCGCAATCTCCCAACAGCGAGCCAGCCGGGGCCTTGCGGCCAACGCTGTGCCCAGCTTCTGGAAGCTCAATCAGGGTGAGGTGTCTTCAGGGGCGGACTTCGCCCGGGTGATGTCAGACATTCCGATGAGCTTCAACTGGGTCTACGTGGATTCCGAGGACATCGCCTTCTTCCACAGCGGCAGATATCCGATTCGCGCCAGTGGAGTGAATCCGGACATGCCCACATGGGGCACAGGCGAGTGGGAATGGAAGGGTGTTCTCGACTACCGGCAGCAGCCTCAGGTGGTGAACCCTTCCTCCGGTTACCTGATCTCCTGGAACAACCGTGTTGCACCCCAATGGCAGGCCTCTGACGGTGGCTGGGGAATCGGAAGTGTGCAGCGGGTCGACATGCTGCGCCGTCGGGTTGAGCCGCTGCAGAACGCCGAAGTCTCCGACCTGGTCACACTGGTTCAGGAAGTCGCCACCACCGACATGCGTGGTGAAGCCGTCCTCCCCCCGGCGCTCACGCTGATCGAGGGCGCCACATTGACACCGCAGGTCGCCGCTGCGGCAAACGACCTTCGGGAGTGGATCTCCAAGGGCTCCCAACGCCGCGACCGCGACAACAACGGGTTCTATGACGCCGAGGTGATTCCCGTCGCAGACCGGTTCCATGCCGAACTGCTCAAACGAGTCTTCGAACCGGGTCTGGGCAAGTTCTTCGCCTCGGATGGCCTGCGGCGACCATCCGGAACCGACAACGCCCCGGGTCTGATCGGCAGTTCCTTCCAGGACGGCTGGTACTCCCTGCTCTTTGATGACCTGACAGCATCGGCGACGGGCACGGACTCCTTCTGCGGAGCCGGATCAACTACCGATTGCACGAACGTGATCGCGGATGCTCTGGCGGCCGCGGTCTGGAACGCCGGACCACTCCCCCAGATCACCGTCGGGGAGCACCTTCGTTTCCTGCCGGTGATCACCAATGCCACACCGATGCGCTGGCAGAATCGCCCTACCTATCAGCAGGCCATCAGCTTCGGGGATTGATCGCGACGGGCCCGGGTTGGTGACCACACGGGGAGCACCGATATTCCCGGGGCAGTTCGTTTTGGTATCTTCGATCTCCTGATGAACGCTGCTGCCGACCACATCACAATCGCCGGAAGTCGAGTCGGAGGTTGAAACGTCGGCGTCCGCTTCGCTGGATCCTGTTGTTCCTCGCAGTGGCATTCATTGCGTGGGCAGCGTTCGCCGGACTCGCCCTCATAGGGGCGGCGGATCATGCGCAGGCCGGAATGGATCTTCTCACCGGCGTGGAGGGCCTCAACGCCGGCACCACAGGGGAACTGCTCGACGCCGCGAGGTCAGATGAAGCCCTTGGCGACGATCCATCAGGGGACCTGCGCGCTGCCAGCGCGGAGTTCGCCAATGCCAACGACCAGGTCGACTCGGTGGCACTCGCACCACTGCGGGTGTTGCCTGTCCTGGGGGATCAGGTCCGATCAGTCGAGGGTCTGAGCAGCTCCGCCGCCACGGTGTCGGAGTCGGCCGCATCTGCATTCGACGAACTCTCAGAAGTGTTGGACTCAGAAGCCGCCACACCGGGCGCGCGTGCAGAGGCAGTGGAAGAGGTGGGCGCCACCCTGATGAAGTTTCAGGGCGAGGTATCCGATCTGGATCTCGGACCGATTGCCGGGCTACTGCCTCCCCTGGCTCGTGCCCGGGATGATTTCTCGGAACGCCTGGGCGAGATTCGGGAACGGCTCGACGAGGCAGTTCCGGCCGCCCTGGGTACAGCCGATTTCCTCCAGGGACCGTCCCGATATCTGTTGTTTGCAGCGAACAATGCCGAAATGCGTTCGGGCTCGGGGATATTCCTGCAGGCGGCTCCCCTGGAGGTGGCCGATGGCGAGTTTCACTTCGGGGATTTCGAGCCAACCGGCACCCTGCTCGACGAACCCGGCACAGTGCTGGATCCCGAGATTGAACATCT
>JAUXGW010000211.1 GCA_030621865.1 Actinomycetes bacterium | reverse complement strand
GCCCTCGTCGGTCACCCGACCGGTGATGCAGAAATCGAGGGTGACGAGAATGCCCTGGCGACCCTCATGGGTTGGGTGGATCGAACAGGCGGGAGTTTCCCGATCGTCACTCCCTGATCCTCCGCCGAAACGCGCGCTGGTCGCCCGGGACCCGCATGGCTTTCCCGAAAGGAGAACGTGTTCTAGTCTCTGCCGGTCGGTCCACGGGGTGATCGGCGGAACGGGGATACGGATGGCCGGCTCAACCGACTCGCAGGACCTGCTGCGTGCTCCACTGACCATTGAGTTCGGTTTCAGCCGAACCACGGGTCCGGTGATCGGAGCATTTCTCACCGGCCTGATTGAACAGAGGGTCCTCGGCATCAGGGACTCCGCGGGGCGCATTGTGTGTCCCCCGGTGGAATACGACTCCTTGACCGGTGAACCAATCACCGAGATGGTCGAGGTCGGCACCGAGGGTGTGATCACGTCGTGGTCCTGGGTGAACACTCCTCGCGAAGGTCAACCAGTGCAGGAACCACATGCGCTGGCACTGATCCGCCTCGACGGAGCTGACACCGCGATGATGCACCTGGTCGCAGCCGATTCGGATGACGCTGTTGCGACCGGTGCAAGGGTGCGGATCCGCTGGGCCGCCGAGAGAACTGGTCAGATCACTGACATCGAGTGTTTCGAACTGGCGGAGGAATCATGAGTGAGGATCGAACCATCTCCGCGTTGCCGGATGGCCTCTGGACCCAGCCGCAACCATCTGTTCCCTCCGGTGATGACACCGTGTCCGAAGTGCAACGGATCCGCACGCCGGCGTCCTTCGTCTACGACTTCACACCGGGGCGGGCGCCGAGTCGTTTCCTGCGAGGTCTCGCGGAGAAGAAGATCCTCGGCGAGAAGTGCCCGGTGTCCGGCGATGTGTACGTGCCCTCGCGCGGCATGTCCCCGGTTGAGGGTCTGCCCACCACTGAGGCCGTCGAGGTGGGACCGAAGGCCACGATCACCAGTTTCTGTGTCGTTCACATCGGATTCGGGGAGAACGCCCCGCCCACACCGTTCGTGTCCGCGTTGATCCTGCCCGACGGTGCCGCCGTATCGCTGTACGGAACGATTCTCGGCATCCCGCACGGCGATGTGCGCATCGGCATGCGGGTGGAACCGATCTGGTTGCCCGATGACCAACTCAGCACGAGCTTCGAGAACATCACGCACTGGGAACCAATCGATGAGCCGGACGTTCCGGCCGAACAGCTGAAGGGACACATGTGATGACCGACGTTGCAATCGTTTCCTTTGCCCAGACCGATCACCAGCGTGCCCTGCCCGGGATAAACGAGGTCGAGATGGTTCAACCCGTGATCCAGCAGGCCCTCGATGGCGTCGGCGCCACGATCTCCGACATTGACTTCACCTGCTCGGGCAGTTCCGACTATCTCGCAGGTCAGGCGTTCAGTTTCGTCATGACCCTTGACGCCGTCGGCGCCTGGCCTCCCATAGCCGAATCCCATGTGGAGATGGATGGCGCGTGGGCCCTCTATGAGGCCTGGCTGAAGATCCAGGCCGGCCACGCCGACACCGCACTTGTGTACGGCTATTCCAAGGCGTCGCCCGGCGACCTGCCCAGAGTCCTTTCACGTGAACTCGATCCGTACTACCAAGGTCCGCTCTGGCCGGATTCGGTGGCGGTAGCCGGCCTTCAGGCCCGGCAAATGCTCGATTCCGCAATGATCACCGAAGCCGAGATGGCCGAGATCGCCTTCCGCAATCGCCAGTCGGCTGCAAACAATCCCCATGCGCAGCTTCGCGGCTCTGCTCCCGTGCAGGAGCTCCTCGCGCAGGATTATCTCTCGAACCCGCTGCGCAAGCACGACTGTCCGCCCATCACGGACGGCGGTTGCGCCATCGTGCTGGCTGCGGGCGACAAGGCCCGGGAGTGGGTGGACCGACCCGCATGGTTGCGGGGGATCGATCATCGAATCGACTCGCACAACTTCGGTGGTCGAGATCTCACAGTTGCTCCGTCGATCGCGATTGCAGCAGAGAAGGCCGGAGTCTCCGGCGACATCGATGTGGCCGAAGTGCACGCTCCGTTCTCCCATCAGGAGAAGATCGTGATCACCGGCCTCGGCCTGTCCGACAGCGTCGAGGTCAACCCATCGGGCGGGGCGCTCGCCGCGAATCCGATGATGGCCGCTGGCCTTGTCCGCCTGGGTGAGGTTGCAAGGCGAATCATGTCCGCAGAGATCGATCGGGGAGTGGCCCACGCAACCGGTGGCCAACTCCTCCAGCAGAACCTCGTGGCCGTACTGGAGGGTGAGTGATGAGTCCTGACCGAGTGGCCGTGGTTGGAGTCGGCCAGACCAAGTACTCCGCAATCCGTGGCGATGTTTCGATGCCGGGCCTTTTGCGCGAGGCCGCGTATCGTGCGTTGGCCGACGCCCACATGACGATGGATGACATCGATGCAGTGGTGGTTGGCAAGGCGCCGGATTTCTTCGAGGGCATGATGATGCCCGAGCCATACCTGGCGGAGGCGCTCGGAGCTGTCGGCAAGCCGCTGTTCCGGGTTCACACCGCGGGTTCGGTGGGCGGATCAACGGCGATCGTTGCTGCCAGCCACGTGGAGTCGGGTGTGCACGAGCGCGTGCTCACAATCGGTTGGGAGCAGCAGTCGGTGTCGGAAGCCATGTGGGCTCTGTCGTTCCCGATTCCGTTCCAGCAGCAGTTGGTCGCGGGCGCCGGCGGCTACTTTGCACCGTTCATCCGTGAGTACGTGCGACGTTCGGATGCTCCCGAGGACATCGGCATATTGGTGGCGCTGAAGGATCGCCTGAACGCCCTCAAGAACCCGTATGCCCATCTGCATGAACCCGACATCACCTATGACTCGGTGAAGGACTCGATGATGTTGTGGGAGCCGATCCGGTACTCGGAGACGTGCCCGTCATCAGACGGCGCCATTGCCATGGTTTTGGCCAATGAGAAGGCTGCCGCTGCGTCTTCGGCTTCGAGTGGTGTTCTGCCGGCATGGATCCACGGCACGTCGATGCGCTCCGAGCCGGCGACCGCTTCCGGACGCGATCAGGTTTCACCCCAGGCAGGCAAGGACTGTGCGGCCGATGTCTTCTCGCAGGCCGGCATCACCAATCCGTTGGAGCAGATTGATGTGGTGGAGATGTACGTGCCGTTCTCCTGGTATGAACCCATGTGGCTCGAGAATCTCGGATTCGCCGAGGAGGGCACCGGCTGGAAGCTCACCGAAAACGGCACCACCGAGATGACCGGTGCATTGCCGGTGAACTGCTCGGGTGGAGTTCTTTCCACGAACCCGATCGGTGCTTCCGGCATGATCCGCTTCGGCGAGGCGGCACTTCAGGTGCGGGGTCAGGCCGGGGACCATCAGATCGACGGGGTGAAGACCGCATTGGGTCAGGCCTACGGTGGAGCGGCCCAGTTCTTCGCCATGTGGGTTGTCGGTACCGAGAAACCGTGACAACTTTGAACACGGGCGGGGCGCCGGTCGGTCCAGCGGAACTCAAGGGAAAGGGTCTGATCATCGCGGGGTCGGTCCTGCTGATGATCTCGATCCTCGGATTCAGCATCGCGATGGCCGTACTGGCTCCGCAGGTCGACGTATCGGACTTCGAGCGTTCGATCGACACAGCAGGATCACCGTCGTCTCCCATTCCCGGAACCGTGGACTTCCGCATTCTGGAGCCGCTCTCCGGCGAGAACGTCTCGGTGGACGTCGGCATCGCGTTTGAATCCGACGTCTCCACCGGTTCCGAATCCTGCGTGATGGAGACCGACACGGGTGAGGACATACCGCTGAGTCGAGGCGGCTCATTCGAGACGTTCCTGGACCCGGAGTTCGACTCCGAACAGCCGGAACTTGTTGCCCGATCCCTTTCCGCCGGGTCCTACTCGGTGACCTGTGACGGTTCCTCAGTCGCCTCGGGAACATTCTTCGTGGCCCGGTCGGTGTCGGCAGATGAACTGATCGATCTCGCCAAACCCTTGCTTGGGGTGGTTGCCGCGGTGCTCATCACAGGCCTGGTGTTCCTGCTGGGCCTGATCCTGTTCATCGTCGGACTCGTGAAGCGCAACCGCTCGAAGCGGCCACCGCCGCGAAGCCCCGGATACCCCGGAGCGGTTCTGCCGCCGACTCCACGACCACCTGAGGTCCCGGCCGGTCCGCCACCCGGGGG
>JAUXGW010000173.1 GCA_030621865.1 Actinomycetes bacterium | reverse complement strand
CGGTCCAACGGGTCGTCGGTTCCGCGAATGCCATCGCTGTAGTCGTTGGCATAGTTGGTGGCCACCTGAACGAACAGGGCCACCGCGAGTGCGCAGGCGAAGCGCCACCAGATCACCGCGTTGAGCGAATCACCTGAGTCAACGGTGGCCGCAGCCGTTCCCACCAGGACCGGTGCCACGGCGGCCGGAAGGGTCCTTGGCCGTGCCCCCATCCACCACAATCTCGCGCCGGTGGGCGGTTTCGGCGCTGGTGGTGGGTTCATCGCTGAGAATCGTAGGCCCAACTCCGACCCCGGCATGAGGCGAGGTACATGAGGCAAGGTACTGGTGTGAATGAATTGGTGGCCATCGACCTCCCGGGAGTGGAGCTTCTCTCAGCGGTTCTTGCGGCTTGGGATGCGGGCGACGCCGTCATTCCCCTGGGCACCCGGGACCCGAGCGAACACAAACAGCAGATCCTCGATGCCGCGTTGCCCACCCGCCTGATCGATCGCGCGGGTCGACACACCCTGGGTTCCGGGCAGGAAGTCGAACCCGGTGATGCAGTTGTGATTGCCACGTCGGGAACTACTGGCGCGCCAAAGGCGGCAGTCCACACCTGGGAGGCGATCGAGACCGCCGCGTTCATGACGTCTGCCGGGGCGGCGAGCACTCCTGACTCGAAGTGGTTGGCATGTTTGCCGCTCAATCACGTCGGCGGATTCTCGGTGATCACCCGCGCATTGATCACCGGCGCCGACCTCGAGGTCCATGATCAGTTCGTTGCGGAGGCGATCGACGGGGCAGCTGACGGTGGCGCAACACACGTCTCACTGGTTCCCGCGGCGATGCAGAGAATCGATGCCTCCCGATGGCAACGAATCCTGCTGGGAGGTGCCGCCATACCCGCGGATCGACCGGCCAACTCAATCGCCACCTACGGGATGACCGAAACTTTCGGCGGGGTTGTCTATGACGGTCTGCCCCTCAACGGAGTGTCCATCCGAATCGCCACTCCTCCTGGGTCAACTGACCAAGAGGCCACGCGGGGCGACGTCGGAACCATCGAAATCAGCAGCCCGACACTCATGCGCGGATACCGCGATCCCGGCGGAACCGTGAGCACACCACGGTGGTTCTCCACCGCGGATCTGGGCAGCCTGGATGCTGAATCCGGGCTGCTGAAGGTCTTGGGGCGTTCGGATGACCTGATCAACACCGGAGCAGAGAAAGTCTGGCCTGCCGAGGTGGAGCGATGCTTGAAAGGCCTGGAATCGGTGGCAGACGCAGCGGTTGTGGGAGTGCCTGACCCTGGGTGGGGCCAGGCAGTGGCTGCTGTGGTGGTCCCCGGCGACGAACGAAACCCGCCATCTCTCGAGATGCTCCGCTCCGCCGTGAAGGAGACGATGCCCGCCCATGCGGCACCAAAGTTGCTCGCTCTGACCGACGAGATACCTCGCACTTCACTCGGCAAGCCCGTGAGGCATAACCTTCGGGAATTGATCATCGGTGGCCAAAAGACCGAGGGTGACGGGAATGACTGAAGGCGACGGGAATGGCTGAAGGCGATACAGGCGAAACTGCATTCAGCGTGCAGTTCGACCACGTTTCGGTGGCCCTGGAACGAATGACTGATGGCTGGCCGATTCTGGCCGACGCCCTTGGAGGCCGATACCGCAACCAAGGTCTGGCCCCCGGTTACAGCTGGCTGCAGATGTGCTTCGCCAACGACTTCGCGATCGAGACCATTCATCCCGAGAACCACATCGAAGCACCACCTGGATCTCGCGGCGACTTCGTGCACCGTTTCCTGCGGGATCGCGGAGCAGGGCCACACCACCTGACATTCCTTGTCGATGACCTCGACGCCGCAATGAATGCAATGTCAGACGCCGGACTGCAAGTCGGCACCCTGGACCGCTCGGACCCTCAGTGGCAGGAAGCGCTCTACGGGGCCCGTCAGGCACACGGAATCGTGCTGCAACTTGCCCAACGGGGTGACTCCCTTCCGGAACCGCCGGAACCACCCGAAGGAATGCCCGAACCTCAATATGATCATCCGATGGCCAGCCTCTCGAGGGTTGTTCACGCTGTGGCTGACCTCGAGGGCGCCTTGTCGGTCTATCGGGACGCCCTTGGCGCAACCGTGCACTGCTCTGGCGCGGCGGTGGACGGAAACCATTGGGTCGAGCTGGGATGGAACGGACCGGGCCGACTCCGCCTCCTGGAAGCAGAACATGGCGATCTGGCGGAATGGCTGGGTGACCGCAACGGAGGGCTTCGCCACATATTCTTCACCTTTGATGACCCGGGTTCGGTTCCCGGAGCCCGGGAAGTAGCCGAATCCCGCTGGGTGATCGGCCCGGAGAATCCACTCGGCGTCAGGATCGTGCTGGCCTCCACGGTCGTCTAGCGCGACCGTCGTCCAGCGCGACCGTCGTCCAGCTCCGGCAGCGGGCAGCGAAACCCCTCCAGACGGCCATTTCGGCTCCCTACAGGAGCATTCCCCCGTCCACCACCATCGTGGTCCCGGTGATCCATGAACCAGCGTCAGAGGCCAGAAACAACGCTGCAGAGGCGATGTCCTCGGGTTCTCCGAGACGTTTCAGGGGGATGATCTCGGACACGGCTTCCTCATTCCCTTCCCAGAGGGCGCGAGCCATGTCGGTCTTCACCAAACCGGGGGCGATCGCGTTCACCCGTACTTTCGGAGCCAATTCCTTCGCCAGCGACTTGGTGAGGTGAATCAGTGCGGCCTTGGTCACGTTGTAGTGACCGAGGGATATCTCAATCGACAATCCGCCGATGGAAGACAAGTTCACAACGCTTCCACCGTGTTCGGACATGTACGCGTTCCACACGTCCTGAATCCACACGAAAGGTCCGCGGAGATTCACCTCGTGGGTCTTGTCGAGGCGGGGAAGATCGATGTCGATCATCCGGCCCATGTACGGATTGGTGGCGGCATTGTTGACCAGGATGTCAATGGCGCCGAAGCGATCCATCGTGGCCTGCACACACCCCTCGACGTCATCGGGGTTGCCGGCGTTGGCGGCAAACACATCGAGCTGGGCATCACCCGACGGTTTCATTCCCGATGCGGCCTCCTCCAATGCATCGTGCTTGCGCGAACTGAGCATCACCGAGGCGCCGGCCGCCGCGTACGTCGCCGCGATCGCCCTGCCAATTCCGCGCGAGGCGCCCGTGACCAGGGCAACCTTGCCGTCAAGACGCATTGAATGTTGATCAGTCACCGAGGCCTCCAAGTGTTGGACAATCGCTCACCCTAGCGATGAACGCGGGGCTGGATCCGCCGATGCTTCCCGAGCCGACTCCTCCTGTGCGAACCTCGTCGCGTGAGCAATCGACTGGCCGGCCAGACAAGCCCCTATCTCCGCCAACACTCTGACAATCCGGTGGCTTGGCATCCGTGGGGTGCCGAGGCATTCGCCGAGGCAACGAAACGAGATGTGCCGATACTGCTGAGTGTGGGCTATTCAGCTTGCCACTGGTGCCACGTGATGGCCCACGAATCGTTCGAGAACCCGGAGGTTGCCGCGGTCATGAACCAGTGGTTCGTTCCGGTGAAGGTGGACCGCGAAGAACGACCCGACGTGGACTCGATCTACATGGAGGCAACTCAGGCCATGACCGGCCGCGGTGGCTGGCCGATGACGGTCTTCATGGATGACCAGGCAAGGCCCTTCTACGCCGGCACCTACTTCCCGCCGACCGCAAGGGGTGGAATGCCCGGGTTCTCCGATCTCATGGAGGCGGTCCACGAAGCCTGGACCAACCGCCGAGGTGAACTCCTGGAGCAGGCCGACCAACTGAGCAAGGCCATCAGCGCATCCTTGCCCACGGGAGCCGGCGATGGATCCCCAAGCCCTGAAATCCTCGGGGGATACCTCGATGCCGCCACCGCGAAACTGCTCGAGCAGTACGACGAAGAATGGGGCGGATTTGGAGCTGCACCGAAGTTCCCGCAGACCCATTCCCTCGGACTCCTGATGCGGCAGTATCAGCTGGATGGCGATTCCGAGGCTCTGACCGCGGTGATCACAAGCCTGGACGCGATGGCCGCCGGCGGGATGATGGATCACATCGGAGGTGGTTTCAGTCGATATTCCGTGGACCGGCAATGGCTGGTTCCACACTTCGAGAAGATGCTCTATGACAATGCGCTGCTCACCCGGGTCTATCTCGACGCCCACCTGCTGACGGGAGAGCCAAGATATGCCGACGTTACAACCAGGACGATCGATTACGTGCTGCGGGATCTCTCTCACCCGGATGGTGGACGCTACAGCGCCGAAGACGCTGACAGCCTCGCCGATGTCTCCGCCGATCACGCCGAGGAGGGACTCTTCTACACCTTCACTCCCGCGGAGATCGAGGTCGCCCTTGGCGAGGCCGGCATCGCAGAGCAGGCCGACGAAGTGCTTCAACACTGGGGAGTCGTGGGTGAGCCGAACTTTGAAGGACGATGGATTCTGAATCGGGCCGGCCACCGGTCGGAGTACACCTGCCCGGAACATCTCGAGCCGGCACGAACGGCACTCGGGGACTACCGCAACCGGCGACCTCGCCCCGGGCTCGATGACAAGGTGCTCACGGAGTGGAATGCCCTGTGGATTTCCGCCACCGCGGCGGCCGGCGCCGCGTTGGATCGAGCTGACTGGATTGCGGAATCCGAGCGGACAGGCGACTTCTTGCTCGCAAACCTCCGCACCGATGACGGCCGCTGGCTCAGATCATGGCAAGACCGGAATCCCGACCCGGAGACAACCGACGGCCACGCCCAGCACCTTGCCTACTCAGCCGATTACGCATCCCTGATCGAAGCGTTCACAGAGTTGTATTTCGCCACTGGCAAACAACGCTGGCTCAGTGAAGCGTTACGCACGGCCAGGGACACCATGGATCTCTTCTGGGACCCCGAGGGAGGAATGTTCACCACCGGCTCGGACGCCGAAGAACTGCTGGTGAGACCCAGGGAGTTCACAGACAACGCCACCGCTGCCGCCACCAGCACGGCAGCTCTGTCATTCCTCCAACTCGAAGCCCTCACCGCAGACTCCACACTCGGTGATCCGGCTCGATCAATCATTGCGCGTCTGGGAGATCTCGCGGCAACGGCACCACTTGGATTCGGACGGCTCCTGGCCGCGATCCACCTGAGCGCCGTGGGTGCCACGGAAGTTGTCACAACGGGTGGTCATCCCATGGCAGCGGTCATCCAGCAACGGTTCACTCCGAGCACGGTGCTCGCATGGAATGAACGTGGAACAGGATCCCTCTGGCAGGGCCGCGACG
>JAUXGW010000342.1 GCA_030621865.1 Actinomycetes bacterium | reverse complement strand
CACCATGAGGAGTCGGTCGTCGCCGGCATCGAAAAGGTCGCGGACCTTGCCGCGATGGACCAGATCGAGACCGACGTCGGGCACCTCGACGAGAGTGCTCACAGAACCTCGCCCCGCTGGTACCGCGTCGCTTCCGGGCATGACTCTGCCAGAGCGGCCACGGCAGCAACGAAGGCACCGACCTGGGACTGGGCGGCCCCGGTGAACGCGAGCGGATCTCCGAGGACGGATTTGATCTGCCCCGCGTCAAGGTTCAGGCGTTCGTCTGCAGCAAGTCGAGCCATCAAGTCATTGCCTTCAGTGCCTTGCTCCCGCATTTGCAGAGCCACCGCAACAGCGTGCTCCCCAATCACCTCGTGGGCGACTTCCCGGCCGACACCGGCGCGGACGGCCGCCATCAGAACCTTGGTGGTGGCGAGGAAAGGCAGATACCGGTCGAGTTCGCGCCGAATCACCGCGGGATACGCACCGAATCCCGACAGCACGTCGAGCAGGGTCTGGAACAGGCCATCGATCGCGAAGAACGCGTCGGGCAGGACAACTCGGCGCACCACGGAACAGGCCACATCACCCTCATTCCACTGCTCGCCGCTCAGTCCGGAAACCATCGTGAGGTGACCGTTGAGAATCACCCGGAACCCATTGATTCGTTCACAGCTTCTGGCGTTCATCTTGTGCGGCATGGCTGACGAGCCGACCTGGCCCTCAGCGAACCCTTCAGTGACGAGTTCATTGCCGGCCATCAGGCGAATCGTGGTTGCCAACGACGACGGTGCCGCTGCCAACTGGACGAGTCCCGAGACCACATCCAGGTCAAGTGATCGCGGATACACCTGCCCCACGGATCCGAGAACACGGTTGAAACCCAAGTGCCCTGCAATTTCGGACTCGAGATCCATCATGGACCCATCGCTGCCGTCGAGCAGATCGAGTTGGTCGGCCTGAGTACCCATCGGTCCCTTCAGGCCACGCAGCGGGTACTGCTCGAGAAGGTATTCAACACGAGCGAGCGCAATCAGGAGTTCCTCACCTGCGCTTGCGAATCGTTTGCCCATCGTTGTTGCCTGGGCAGCCACATTGTGGCTCCGGCCCACCATCGCAAGTTCCCGGAATTCGGCTGCCCGCTCGGCCAGCTGAATCAGGGCAGCCACCACCCGGATGCGAATCTGCTCCAGCGACTGGCGGATCTGGAGTTGCTCGACGTTTTCCGTGAGATCACGCGATGTCATCCCCAGGTGGAGATATTCGTGGCCGGACAAATCGGCGAACTCCTCGATGCGGGCCTTCACATCGTGGCGGGTGACTCGCTCCCGGGCGTTGATCGAGTCGAGATCAACCTTGGCGACCACGGCTTCAGAGGCGGCAATCGCGTCGGCCGGGATGTCGATTCCCAGATCGCGCTGGGCCTTCATCACCGCGATCCACAGTTCGCGTTCAAGGATGATCTTGTGCTCGGGAGACCAGATCTCGGCAATCTCCGGGCTGGCATAACGAGTCGCCAGGACGTTCGGAACTGTCACGGGGCCAATTCTCGCCCAATTCGACCCGTCACGGCGACCCACGGCCTCCAATGCCGATCGGATGTACGGGCACGGAACACCGCTCTCCTCCGACAACATCGCGCCATTCGACCGGCACCGGCGCTGTCCATCCCTGTCGCCAGCATCATCAGCGGGTGGCAGTCACTCCTGAATCTCGCCATTCAGCGCGGCGTCCTGAGCCGCCGCGTAGTCCTCGAGTCCCAAGCGGTATGCCTCGAGCCGATCTCTGAGCACTTCATCCGAGGTCGCCAGGATTCGCACGGCCAGCAGACCCGCATTCTTGGCTCCGCCGATCGCCATCGTGGCCACCGGCACACCCCCGGGCATCTGCACTATCGAATGCAGGGAATCCTGACCGCCCATGGTTCTGGTGGGCACTGGTACGCCGATCACCGGCAGAGTGGTCAACGAAGCGACCATGCCCGGCAGGTGCGCGGCACCACCGGCGCCTGCGATGACAACACGTAGACCCGCATGGGCCGCGCCTCGCGCGTACTCGTACATTCTCGTCGGGCTGCGATGCGCTGACACCACACGAACCTCATGCGGAATCCCGAACTCGGTCAGCACCTCACTGGCCGGCGCCATCACATCCGAGTCGGATGAGCTGCCCATGATGACCCCGACCACCGGGTTGTCCGCGTTGCCACTCATGCCACGATCCTCATCTCTCGGTTCCGAACTCCACTGCACCCAACAATACGACTCCGCCCACCGGTTCAAGCCGTCCCTTCGAGAACA
>JAUXGW010000124.1 GCA_030621865.1 Actinomycetes bacterium | reverse complement strand
GGTTCTCATCGCTGTCCGTGCCGTGACCCTGGCTGCCTGTGCCGTGACCTTGGCTGCCTATGTCGCGACCCTGGCCGTGGCCTCGGCTGTGAGCCTGACCGTCTCGGTATTCGTCGTCTCGGGGTTCTGACATCGCGGGCTTCCTCTCCAGGAGTGATGTCAACGTGTGCACACCGCACGGTGAAACAACACGTCTGAGTCGATACGCCGGTTCGATACACCAGACCCATCAACAGACTGCTTGTCGCAGACGCTGTTGGCGGGCCATGTAGTGGGTGACCGCTGTATCTGTGAGAGCCCGATGGCTGAGTCACATTCGAACCCGACAACCTCGCAACTTCCTCACAACCAATCTGGGAGACCGCTGCGAGATTCTCGGAATCGAACGTATGTACGAGTATACCGAACGAACGTTCGAAGTCAACAGATTTGTGCGGGTTTTCAGGAGCCGCGTTTCTTCAGAAGTCACAGTCCACAGGATCAGGCCCCAAGGATGAGGTCGCCTACTCCGAGGCTGGCGCCGCTCTTTGTCGACGAAGTTCATTGCTGTCGCCGATCACCACGTAGGTGAGGGTGATCAGCACCGTCGCGATTCCAAGCAGCTGAACCCACGAGATCTCCTGCCCGAGGAATACGAAGGCGCCCACCGTGGAAATCACCGGCATCGCGAGGGTGGCGAGGGACGTCAGCATGAGGGTGGTGTGGGCATGCGCCCAATTCATCACGATGTGCCCGGTCCCGGGTATTGCCACCACGGCAACAATGGCCAGGGCGCGGCCTGCATCCAGCTGTCCATCGGGCTGGAACAGCACGCCGGTCGCTAGAGCAAGACTGAGCACGGTGATGAAGGCCACGAGGTTGAGGGTGGTCATGTACTCCATGGTGGTCAGCGTCTGGCGGGCCTTCTTCGATGCGATGAAATAGGCGGCCCAGGCGAACAGAGCCAAAACCGCCATCACGTCGCCAAAGAGGCTGTGATCGCTCGTTGGGGTGCCGCCAAAGGCGACGAGGCCTACCGCCGGAATGGCGATCAACGCCCCGACGATGTGGCGGCGCTGGATCTTCTCTCCGAACATCAGGGCAGCGGCACCGGCAATGACGATCGGCTGCAATGCGCTGAGGGTCACCGCGATCGCCACCGATGTATTTCGAATGGCGAGAAAGAACGTGGCGATGTCGAGTCCGAAGGCGAAACCACCGATCCAACCGGCTCGGATGACCCGGGCGGACAGACGCCCGCCGCGGGCGTAGAGAATCGCAAGATAGATCAGGGTTCCCAGGGCCAGGCGGTACGTGCCTATGGCCAAGCCGTTCATCGGGATGGCCGCGATGAGAACGTTCCCCAATCCCCACATGGTGACGGCCGTGAACGCGCCGACGGCCCCCTCAGTGGAGGGTTGGGGAATGCGCACGTCTGTCACCGGGGCAGGGTATCGGCGCTACCGTCGTGGGCATGAACGATTTGCTGATCTGGCACAATCCGAACTGCTCCACGTCCAAGTACGCGGTCGCTCAGGCGGAGGAAGCCGGCGCGGAGTTCGAAGTTCGCAAGTACATGCTCAAGTCAGGGCGACCCGAACGTTCGGAGATTGTGGAGCTTCTGGATCAGCTGGAAGATCCGGCCACCGATCTGGTCCGCCGCGACGCGAAGTTCAAGAAGTACGGCCTGACGGACAGTGACGTGGACACGCCCGCGAAAGTCGCCGATGTCCTCGAAGAGCACCCGGAACTTCTGCAACGGCCGGTCCTGGTGAAGAACGGCGTGGCGATCATCGGGCGACCGAAGGATCGCGTTCCGCCGTTCGTGGCATGACCGCCGTCAGGCGTCGGGGAATATCGATCCGACGAGGGCGTCGCACAGTTCATCGCCGATCGAGTCCGTTTCGGGTCGGAACATGCGCATCACGAATCCCGACATGAGCTGACCCACCATCACCGCCGAGGCAGCCTGCGGATTCGGGATCTCGGGCACGAATTCCCGTACCCACGCTTCTCCTGCGAGTTCCACGAGATTCAGCAACTCCCGCCCAACCGGAATAACTGCTTCCTCCCCGCGGATTCCCTCGCCCAGAATGAGCCGCCAGATTGGCTCTTCCTCCAGGGCGCCGTCCCACACGAGCATGAAGATGTGTCGGAGACGAACTTCTGGCGGGTCGTTGAAGTCCACCTCGAGCGGTATCTCCAAGCGGGACCCGTATTGCCTCTCGGCCACGACTGCGCCGAGGAGCGCATCCTTGGAATCGAAGTAGTGGTAGATCGCAGCCACCTGGAGGTCACAAGCGCGGGCCAGATCGCGCATTGACATTCCGGCTGCTCCGCGGGCTGACATCAGAGCCAGCGCGTTGTCGAGAATGACATCGCGCCGGCTCTGATGAGCCTCAGTGGTGGCCACGGCCCGGTCCTCTACTTCTGGTAGTGCTTGCGAACCCTCAGTGAGGGACTGGGCACTTGGTGAATTCGGCCGGAATGTCCTGGAGGGACAGAACCAGGGAGGACTCGCCGCGGACGAGTTTGAAGTCTTCGGCGACCTTGATGTCCGGGAGACGCTTGAGCAGTTCCTGGAACACGATCCTGACCTCCGCGCGAGCCAGGTTGGCACCCAGACAGTAGTGAGGTCCGATACCGAACGCGAGATGCGGATTCGGGTCACGGGTGAGGTCGAGAACGTTGGGGTTCTCGATGGCCCGTTCATCGCGGTTGGCCGATCCGTAAAGCATCAGCACGCGGTCGCCCTCTTTGAGATCGCGGCCACCGTAGGTGTGGTCCGCGGTGACAGTCCGCAGGAATCCCATCACCGGACTCACGTAGCGGATGAGCTCTTCGACCGCGAGGTTCATGAAGTCCTCGTCATCGAGGTTGTCGATGAGGAGCTGTTTCTGCTCGGGGAACTCCGACAGGGCGATGAGTCCGCCGCTGATCGCGTTGCGGGTTGTCTCATTGCCGGCCACGAGGAGGATCACGAGGAAGGAAATGACGTCCTCGTCATCGAGCTGCAGACCCTCGGCCTGACGCCGGGCGAGTTCTTCTTCGGTGATGCCCTGGAGACCCACGAAGTCCTTTTCGAGCTTGCCGTCATCGAAGGCTTGCGTGAGCACTGAGATCAGGTCGTCTTCGGGACTTGCCCGGCGCTGGGCGATGAGGTCCACGCACATCAGGGCGTATTCCCCGAAGAACTCCGCAGCTTCAAGGAGGACCGGGTCATCGGCTTCGGTGTGCCCGTCGCCCGCCATCATGGCGTCGCTCCACTTGTACATCTTGAGGCGCTGTTCGGGGTCGAGGCCCATCATCTCGCAAATGATGATCAGCGGCACGTGAATGGCGAAGTCGGCCACGAAGTCGATCTCACCCTTCTCCGCGATCTCATCCACGATCTCATTTGTGAGGTTGCGGATGTGGGGAACCAGCTCACGAACGCGGCGGGGAGTGAAACCTTGGTTGATGAGGCGACGGGTGTCCACATGCTGTTGCCCGTCGAGGGTGATCAGCGACATTTCACCGGCGATCGCGGGTCGAACGCCGAATCGTGAGCAGTAGAGGTCGTTGTCGCGACTCACATGGAACACGTCTTCATGGCGTGCGGCGATGTAGAGGTCGTTCGCCTCGTCGTAATGCATTTTGTCTTGTGAACGCAGCCACTCGAACAACTCCCACGGGTCATCGAAGGTGTGCGGATCGGTGAAATCGACAGTTGCCGGATCTTCAATCAAGGTCATTTTGTCTCCTGTGTTGACCAGGGAAATGGATTCTCATTGCGACGGGTGTCCCCTCCCGCGCCTCAGATAAGGTAGCTCCTGATTGAACGTTCGTTCAAGACCGTGAGCAGTGTGCGGTCCGAGTCACCCCTGCTGTGGGTGATCCCAGGGGGAAAAGTGAAAATCGAAGATATTGATCTGTTGGACCCGGACCGGTTCCTCGTCGGCGAGCACCACGAGATGTTCCGGGTGTTGCGGGAGGAGGATCCGGTTCATTGGACCGATGAGCCAGATGGACCCGGGTTCTGGTCGATCACCAAACATGCTGACTTGCGGGAAATCAACCGCGACGTCGAACGGTTCTCCTCGGAAGCGGAAGGGACTCAGCGTTTCGACATGAGTGAGGGCGACTTCGACACTCGGGGCCAGATGCTCATCGACAGCGATCCGCCGACCCACACTCGGTATCGGCGATTGGTCAACAAGGGATTCACCCCTCGAATGATCGGACTTCTCACGGATCATCTGGAATACCGGGCTGAGCTGATCGTTGATGAGGTGATCGAGAAGGGCGAATGCGATTTCGTCACTGATCTTGCGGCCGAACTCCCGTTGCAGGCGATCGCCGAGTTGATGGGCGTTCCGCAAGAGGATCGCCACCTGATTTTCGACTGGTCCAATACTCTGATCGGCTCCACCGATCCGGAGTACGGAGACGAGGAAGCCGCCGCCGAAGCCGCAACCGAGCTGTACGCGTATTCGAATCAGTTGGCGGCGCAACGTCGACAGAATCCGAAGGACGACATCGTCACGGTGCTGATCAATGCGGAGATCGAAGGCGAGAAGCTCAGCGAGTTCGAATTCGACATGTTCATGCTGCTGCTGTCGGTGGCCGGAAACGAGACGACCCGAACTGCCACCTCCCGGGGCATGGACGCCCTGTTTTCCCATCCGGACCAGCTCGAGGATTTCATCGCCAACGTGGACGACCACGACTACATGATGACCGCGATGGATGAGATCCTGCGTTGGTCCACCCCTGTGATGCACTTCCGCCGCACCGCCACGGAAGACACCGAAATCCGCGGCACGAAGATCTCCAAGGGCGACAAGATCCTGATCTGGCATGTATCCGCCAACATGGATGAAGAGCAGTTCGAAGATCCCTTTCGCTTTGATCTGCGTCGCACGCCGAACGATCACATCTCCTTCGGAGGAGGTGGAGCGCACTATTGCCTGGGTGCGAATCTGGCCAAAGCCGAATTGGAGATCATCTATCGGGAAACTATGAGTCGCCTTGGTGACATGCATCCGACCGGACCCGCCCAGTTTCTCCGTTCCAATTTCATCGCGGGTGTGAAACATCTCCCGGTGGCGTTCACCCCCGGCGAACGCAAACACCCTGAGACCTGACCGTCCGCGTCCTTTCCGGACGCGAAGTGAAACCTCTTTCACATCTGGCTACCGTTCGCTCATGCATACAGAGATCTGTGACAAATTGGGGATCGAGTTCCCGATCTTTGCCTTCACCCACTGCCGCGATGTTGTGGCAGCGGTTTCGAACGCCGGGGGATTCGGCGTGCTCGGTGCTGTGGGGTTCACACCTGAGCAACTGGCAGTCGAACTCGAGTGGCTCGATGAGCACTGCGTCAACGCCTACGGCGTGGACGTGGTCATCCCGGGCAAATACGAGGGTATGGGTGAAATGGACCCGATCAAGCTCGAGGCCGACCTGCTGAAGATGGTCCCCGAGGAGCATCGTGTGTTTGCCAAGGGCCTTCTGGCCGATCACGGTGTTCCGGACATGCCTGAGGGGGAAGAGGTTCCGACCCTCATCGGGTGGACCGAGGCCACCGCCAATCCGTTGATCGACGAGGCGCTCGCCCATTCGAAGGTGAAGCTGATCGCCAACGCCCTCGGCACTCCACCACCGGACATCGTCAGCCGTATTCACGATGCCGGCCGCATGGTTGCCGCTCTGTGTGGATCAGCATCTCAGGCTGCCCGCCACAAGAACGCCGGCCTCGACATCATCATCGCCCAGGGCTACGAGGGGGGCGGCCACACCGGCGACGTCGGTTCACTCGTCCTGTGGCCCGAGGTTATCGATGAAGTGGCCCCGATCCCTGTTCTGGCGGCTGGTGGCATCGGAAACGGCCGTCAGATGGCGGCAGCCATGGCGATGGGTGCTCAGGGTGTCTGGACCGGTTCCATCTGGTTGACCGTGGAAGAAGCGGACATCACACCGAAGCAGATGGAGAGCTACCTCACCGCCGGCTCCCGCGACACGGTTCGCAGTCGCAGTTTCACCGGCAAGCCGGCGCGCATGTTGCGCAACGACTGGACCGAGGCCTGGGAATCCGATGACACACCGGAGCCGCTCGGGATGCCTTTGCAGTTTTTCGTGTCCGGTGAAGCGGTGGCGCGAGCACATCGTTACCCGGAGCAGGCCGTGGACGTTGCGTTCAATCCGGTCGGCCAGATCGTGGGCTCGATGAACAAGGTGCGCAAGGCCGGCGACGTCGTGATCCAGATGGCGCAGGAGTATCTCGAGGCAACCGATCGTCTCGAGCGACTGAACAAAGCGTCCGGCTGACAACCAGACCGCTGGCTGACCACAAGACGGCTGGCTGACGCCGTCGAAAACCCGATCCTTCGGTTCATCCATCGCCAGATGGCGCCAGCGTAGATCCGAAAATTCTCCGTTCGAGGATCAACGCGGCCATACCGCCGACCTGGATCGATTCGATCTGCAATGCTGCTGCGATGGGTTCCACCCGCCTTCTGAGAAGGTCGCTAGCCGTACCCTTCGCCCTCGCGGCGCTCGTTGGTCTTGGAGGTTGCAGCGACGACACAGAGGCCACCGCCTCTTCTGAGCCGCAGGTGGTGCTGGGCGGTGACGAGCTGCAGATCAACGAGATCCAGATGCTTGGCTCGCACAACAGTTATCACCTCCGGGCCGAGCCGAACGTGGCCGATGCACTCGAAGCCCTCGTTCCCGATCTGTGGGCAGAGATCGACTACGAACACATTCCGCTCGAGGATCAGCTTTCGGAATACGGAATACGCCAATTCGAGCTTGACGTGTTCGCGGATCCTGATGGAGGGCTGTACTCAACACCCGCAGCGTTGGAGATCCTCGGTGAAGCTCCTCCGGACGAACCGTCGATGGAGGAACCCGGCTTCAAGGTTCAACACATCGCGGACATCGATTACAACACCAACTGCCTGACGTTTGTGGAATGCCTCCAGGAGATCGAGGAATGGTCGAGCATGAATCCCACGCACCTGCCCGTGATGATCATGGTGGAGACGAAGGGTGATGACCTCGGCAACGGTGCCGGCGGATTCGGTGTGGACCTGAGCACCCTTGACGCTGAGTTCGCGGTGCCGCCGGAGATGACGCCGGAGCTGTTCGATGATCTGGAAGCCGAGGTGTTGTCCGTGTTCCCGCAGGATCGCATCATCACTCCGGATGACATCCGGGGCAACCACGACACCCTTGAGTCCGCGGTCCTCGCCGACGGCTGGCCGACCATCATGGATTCACGTGGTCGGGTGATGTTCTCCCTCGTGGACACAGGGGAATCCCGCGAGCTCTACGTGGAGGATGCCCCTGCCCTGGAAGGCAA
>JAUXGW010000095.1 GCA_030621865.1 Actinomycetes bacterium | reverse complement strand
TTCACTCGCGGCGTCGATGAATGTCGCGATCCGATCGAACCAGAACCGGGCAACCGCTGGGTCGTATCCCGTGGCCGAGAGCACCGCCGCCAGAACCGAGGCGTGTCGCCGGTAGTCGGCCACGATGCGGATGCAGGTGGCCTCGAGCTCGGCACGAGCGGCAGTGGGATCGTCGGACAACGCAGACCTCTCGCTCCAGTCGTTGGCCGCGGAGAATATGTCGGCGGTTGTTTCGCTGGCGAGGCGAATCAGGAGTTCGGTCTTGTCGGCGGAGTGTACGTAGAAGGTTGTCCTCGCCACGCCCGCTTCCTTTGCGATTGCGGACACGCTCAGCTCGGGAAACGCATTGCCGGCGTCCAGCAATGATTCGACCGCTCTGAATACCTGCTGATCAACAATTGCCCGGCGCTGACGGCCCGAGTTCGCGTTGAAGGTGGTTGTGGTCACCCGGGACTCAGCTCAGTTCGTAACGAATCGGCAGGTGTTTGATGCCGCCCACGAAGTTCGCCTCCGCGTAGACCGGATCGCCTGCCAGTTCGATTGAGGATGTGGCCTCGAGAATCTTGGGGAGGATTGTCTGGATCTCACGCCGGGCGAACTGCACTCCGAGGCAATAGTGGGCTCCTACGCCGAACGAGATCAGCTTGTCGGCATCTTCGCGCTCGATGTTGAATTCGCCCGCGTTTTCGAATACGTCCTCATCCCGATTGGCCGCCGGATAGCTGAGCAGTACACGTTCGCCGGCTTTGATCGGCACACCGCGGATCTCTGTGTCTTCCTGGGCGTACCGCAGGAACTGTCTCACGGGCGAAGTCCAGCGAATGATCTCGGAGGTGGCGTTGTGTGCGAGTTCCGGATCGGCCTTCAGCGCCGCCATTTGGTCGGGATGACTCAGCAGCGCTTCCATCCCGCCGCTGAGAGCGTAGCTGGTGGTGTCGTGGCCTGCGGTTGCCACGATGATGTAGTACCAGAGTTCGGCGCTCTCGTCGAGAGGCAGTCCGTTGATCTCGCCGTTGGCGATCACGGTCGCCAGGTCTTCGGTGGGATGTTCGCGGCGGTCTGCCGACAATTCGTTGAAGTACTTCTGGAACTGGTTGATCGTGTCGACCACTCCCTGGAACGGATCGTCCATGCTCATGTATTCAGGGTCGGCCGCGCCGAACATTCCCTGGGTCAGGTCGAGCATGATCTGTTCGTCTTCGCGCGGGATGCCGAAGATGCTCATGATCACATGGAGTGTGTAGGGAACGGCAATGTCCTGGGCGAAGTCACACTCGCCTCCGAAGTCGGCCAGTTTCGCGACGTACTCATCCGCGATCTCCTCGATGCTCTGTTGCCGACCCTTGACCGCCGCGGGTTTGAACCAGTCGTTGGTGACCTTGCGGTGATCATCGTGTTCCTGGCCGTCCATGTGCACGAGTGTGTGGGGCATCAGCCCCATCTGCTCGAGCATCTGCAGCTGGATGTCGGCCATGAGTACCGAAGCGCGGGTGTTGTTCCAGATGTCGTTTCGACGGGACACTTCGAAGATGTCCTCGTGTTTGGTCAGGACATACATGGGGGAGAAGAGTTCGTGATCGATCCGGAAGACCGGATCGGTTTCACGAAGCTCGGCCGCCACCGCGTGCCAGTGTTTCGGATCCAGGCTCGCCTCGGGACTGAGGAATATCGCTTCGCGGTCATCGGAAACTTCAAATGTCAGCACCCGGACAGTATGTCCGACATGCTGACCGAGCGCATCCCGGAACACACCCGAGTCCAGTTGCGCTGTTCCTCCATGCGGGGTCGCCGGGATCCGGGTTCTATTCTCGGAAGCGATGGAAAAGTTCGGTTTTGTCGGCCTGCCAAACGCGGGCAAGTCGTCTTTGTACAACGCGCTCGCCGGTGGTGGAGCGCTGGCAGCGCCTTATCCGTTCGCCACGGTTGATCCCAACGTCGGGATGGCCAGGGTCCCCGACGGACGCGTCGAACGGCTTGCCGAGATGAGCGACTCCAGGAACATCGTTCACGCCTCGGTGCAGTTCGTGGACATTGCCGGCTTGGTCAAGGGGGCGGCGCAGGGTGAAGGCCTGGGCAACCGCTTCCTTTCACACATTCGTGAGGTCGACGCCATCGTGTTCGTGTTGAGGGCGTTCGAGGACACCGATGTGCCCGGCAGCGTCGACCCGGTGGAACAGCTGGAAACCCTCGAGGTGGAACTCGTCTACGCCGATCTTGAATCGCTCGAGAAGCAGTCGGAGAAGAAGCGCAAGGCGGCTCGGGTCGACAAGTCCCAGGCCTTCGAAGTCGAAACGATGGAGCGGGCCATCGGCGCACTCCAGGCGGGAATCCCGCTGTATCGAAGCGAACTCACCGACGATGACCTTGAAGAACTGCGTGGCTACTTCCTGCTGACGGCAAAACCCGCCCTTGCCCTGGTCAACCTGGATGAGGAACAACTCGAGAATCCCGAGCCCGTTCTCGAGCCCGTGAGGGCTGCCTTTGGGCACCGCGGGGAGGAAGCTGTGATCGGGCTGTGCATTCAACTGGAAGCCGAAGCGGCGATGCTCGATGCCGACAGCCGAATCGAGATGCTGGAGGCTCTTGGCCTTGGGCAAGGCGCGCTGCCGGCCTTCCTGCACGCCACCTACGAGATGCTCGGTCTGCGGACCTTCCTGACCACCGGGGAAAAGGAGACCAGGGCGTGGACCTTCCGTGCGGGTTCGAAGGCTCCGCAGGTGGCCGGTGTGATCCACACCGACTTCGAACGCGGATTCATCCGCGCGGAGGTGGTCCAGTATCCGGAGCTCATCGAAATCGGTGGATGGTCCCAATCGCGCGACGTCGGAAAGCTCCGTCTCGAAGGCAAGGACTATGAGGTTCTCGACGGCGACGTCGTGGAGTTCCGCTTCAACGTCTGACCATTCGGTGGCCCGACGTGCGTGAAATCGACGGGTATCATCAGAAACGTGTCGTGGCTCGTCCGAGACGGTGAGGTGTTGGCCACTCTGGAGGTGGCTGAATCCCGGGCGGAGAAGCGGCGGGGTTTGCTCGATCGTGATCACTTCGACGGGGTGCTTCGCATCGAAACCCGCAGCGTTCACACTGTGGGGATGAGGTTCCCCATCGATGTGGCCGTGTGTGCATCCAACGGAGAAGTGAAGTCGGTTCGAACCCTGCCACCGTGGCGAATCACGAAACCTCGCGTGGCCCCAACCGTGATCTACGAGGCACAGGCGGGAACGTTTCGTCACCTTGGTTTGCAGGTCGGCGATCGATTGGAGGTCCGGGAATGAGTGCCGGTGTTCTGTATGTGGTCGGTACCCCGATCGGCAATCTCGGCGACATGAGTCCGAGGGCGGTCGCGGCGCTCACCGACTCCCGTCTGATCGCGTGTGAGGACACAAGGCGAACCGGCAAACTGCTCCAACATCTGGAGATCCCCCGCAGGCAACTGTTGCGGTTCGACGAACACACCGAAGTCGATGCGGCAGACAGCCTGATCCGCGAGGTTCAGGCAGGGTCGGTTGTTGCCGTGGTTTCTGATGCCGGCATGCCCAGCCTGTCCGATCCGGGATCCGTGTTGATCAAGAAGGCCAACGAAGCCGGTATCCGGGTGGAGGTCATCCCCGGGCCATTCGCTGCCGCACATGCGGCTGTGGCAAGTGGTTTGCTCGACTCTGCCGGCCGTTTCCGGTTCGACGGATTCCTTCCCCGCAAGGGAAAGGAGCGCGAGGACCGAATCAACGATGTGGTCTTGCGAGACGTGGCGACGGTTCTGTACGAGTCGCCGCACCGGGTGGCGGCCACGGTTTCCGATCTGGCGGAGGTGTGTGGCGCGGGCCGGCAGGTGGCCCTGTGTCGGGAACTCACGAAAATGTATGAGCAGGTGTGGCGGGGGACTCTGGCCGAGGCCGTGGAGGAGTTGGAACACACTCCGCCCCGCGGTGAATACGTGCTGGTGGTTGCGCGGGCCGAGCCGCCGGCGGAGGTTGCCGACGACGTACTCCTCTCCGAGCTCGAGTCCGAAATTGCTGCCGGGGCAACCCACAAGGACGCGGCCACGTCGGTGTCCCTCAGGCACGGTGTGGCGCGAAACCGCGTCAAGAAGCTGATCAGCTACTGAGTCTCCGGCTGCCCTGGTGCCGGATGGTGCACCTGTCGCAACAAGTCTTCGGAGTTGGTCACCGCCATCTCCCCGGCCACAACGTGCGGACCATTCCCCCCACGAAACGTCCAAGCGTCCAGCCGGCCAGCACATCTCCCGGATAGTGGACTCCGGTGTACACCCGGGAGAAACTCACTCCGGCAGCCAGCAGATTGACCGGGGCGTACAACGGGGTGAGTTCGCTGCCGACCACGGCGCTGAACGCCGCAGCCGACGCGGTGTGTCCGGAAGGGAACGACGAGGAGTCCGGCTGCTCGATTCTTCGACTCGCCGGGACGCTGGTCTCGGGTCGTTCGCGCCTGACGAGATTCTTCGCTGCGAGGTTCGCAATCGCGGACGTGACGCCAACTGCCACAAGGGCCTCGGCAGCCACGAGTCGGCCTTTGCGACCTCCGAAACCAGCAATAAGTGCGGCGACGCCCATCCACAGCACCGCATTGTTGGCCGCGTTCGACAGGGGCGGGACGACCCGGTCGAGGAAGGGACTGTGCCATCCGGCAACGGCCTGGAAGACCGCAGCGTCTGCCTCCGTCAGCTGTTCGAGGGCTTCGCGGTTGCTCAAACCGGTCCCGTCACTTGTTGAGTTCATGGCCACCGAGCGTAATGGCTTGATAACCGGCCACTGCTAGCTTGCGAACATGGAGAGTGGCGCTCAGCCGGAGGTTTCCGATCGGCCGGGGGTATCCCGGAGAATTGCCGCCGGACTGACCCTGCTTCTCCTCGTGCTGCTTGGCATCTTTGCCCTTGTCCTCGCGTTGGTGAATCTTCCGTCGCTCCTGTGTGCGTTGGCCGGCGTGGCTGTCGCGGTGATCGCGTTCTCGTTCGGATTGCGGTCGTCGGGGCCGATGCGCGTGTTCTGGATCATCACCGCAGGTGTCGCAGTCGTCGCTTCGGTGGGTTCCCTGCTCTGGCTTGCGCTGTCGTCTCCGTGGGGACTGCTCGCAGCAGTGGTCACGGCCATGGCCATCGGGTCCCTTGGTTCCCATGCGCTTCGAAAACAGGCTCCGACGATTGGCCGCCTGTCCGTCGAGCAGCCGGTGCTCTTCGTGAATCCGAAGTCGGGTGGTGGCAAGGCAACGGATGCGGACATCGCTGCCATTGCCGCGGGGCGAGGCATTCAGGTGCGGATACTCGAACGCGGCGATGATCTGACCGAAATGGCGGGCGAGGCGATCGCCGAAGGAGCGGATGCGATCGGCGTGGCCGGTGGTGACGGCTCACTCGGATACGTGGCGACGGCGACCATCGATGCGGGCATTCCGTTCATCTGCATCCCCGCCGGAACCCGCAATCATTTCGCCCGTGACCTGGGACTGGACCGGACCGACATCGTCGGAGCGCTTGACGCCTTCGACGGTGAGATCCGGATGATCGACTACGCGACGGTCAACGGCAGGGTATTCCTGAACGTGGCGTCGTTGGGTCTGTACGCCGAGACTGTGAGCGATCCCGCATATCGGGAGGCGAAGATCGAAACTGCCAGGCAGACCCTGCGAACGGTCGCGGCAGCCGGGGAACGGTTCGACCTGCAGTTCTCCGATCAAGGTGGCCGGCACCAGGATTCGGCAGATCTGATCATGGTGAGCAGCGGTCGATACGAGATCGGGGGAGCACCCGCTGACATGGGCAAGCGGGCTCGCCTGGACTCGGGTCACCTCGGGATTCTGACGCTCGTTGCCCCGGATCCCGCCGCCGCAGTCGAGGCCTCGAAACTACGCGTGCCGGGAGCGATGGACCGACGTGCTGGGTGGAATCAGTGGGAGGAGATGACGTTCGGTGTCGATTCCGGGGATCCGGTGCCGATGGGGATCGACGGCGAGACGGTCAGCATGGATCCACCGTTGCGTTTCGAGATCCATGCTGCAGCGTTTGCGGTCGCCGTTCCTGAGGGAACTCCCTACGGTCCCCGGGTGAGTCCGATCAGCACGGTTCGCAGCAGCGCCCCGAGGTTGTGGGCGATCGCGGCGGGCAGGTGACCGACGTGAGTCGGAGGTGTCGTTGGTGGTGAATGTGCGTTCGGGCTTGCTGGCAGCCGTGGTCCTCTCCGTCCTGGTTGGCTCGTGTGCGCGAACCGACACTTCGGAATCCAGTCCCACGTCAACGGTCCTGGAGTCCGCTTCCGCGTCCACGGATGCGCCAACAACCATCACCACGGCGCGGGATCCGACCACAACCGAAGGAGTCCCGACGACGCAAGCCCTGCCACCCCAACCCGTGTACACCTTCCCGGTGGTGCCCGCCGAGTCGGCCACATACGCAAGAAGCCATCACGACTATCCGGCTGCTGACATATTTGCGCCTTGTGGATCGGACGTTGTTGCCCCGACCGCCGGCACCGTGCAGGAAGTCGCCGCAGTGGACGTCTGGAACCACTCGGTCAACGCAGGAGAAACCCGGGGCGGATTGTCATTTGCCCTCGTTGGTGCAGACGGTGTCAGGTACTACGGAAGTCACCTGCAAGAGTTGGATGCGGCAGTTGGTCCCGGGGTCCGGGTGGAAACCGGCACTCGCATCGGTGCCGTGGGCGACAGTGGGAATGCCAAAGGCTCCGGATGTCACCTTCACTTCGGCATCTCCACCCCATGCGGCCCTGGAGATTGGCAGCGAAGGCGTGGAGAGGTCCGCCCCCAGGAGCACCTGGACGCATGGCGTGCCGGTGGCCAATCGACACCACAAGTCCCAGATTCGAGTACTTGCTGAATCGAATAGTGTCGGCGAGAACGGAGGAACCGCATGGTGAACGAATCTGGTCAGGTGTGCCCACAGTGCGGGGCGAGTTCCCCGGGCAAATTCTGCAAGGGCTGTGGCACTTCAATGGCTGCCACCGAGGGTGCCACTGAGGATGTCACTGAAGGTCAGACGAAGTCCGGGAAAGGCAAAGTTGCTCTCGCAGCCGTGTTGGCCACGCTGGCGCTGGCCGCTGCTGTGGGCGCCGCATTCTGGCTGGGTGGCCGCAGCAAACCGGAAGTCAAAGCCGATACCGAGCGGACAACTTCGGTGGTGGAAGAGACGACCACAACAACCACCGCGGTGCCGACCACGACCGTTCCAGCCCGTGCAGCCCCGCCTCCCACCGTCGGCGACGTACGGACTCTGGAGGCAGGGCTCTTCTGTCGCGACCTCAACGCCCGAGGGTTCTCCTACTCTGCTGCGGTCGACTATTGGAGGCTGCACGGCCAGACGAATCAAATGGATTCCGACCTCAACGGGATTCCCTGCGAAACGGTTTACCTCCCGGATCAGGTGAGGGCTTATTGGGGTTCGGCCGTGGATCGTGGAGTGGAGCCTGAATACGTCACGATCTACGACCTGCCGGGTGGATTGTTGTGCCGAGACCTCCAGTCGCGCGGGTTCGGCACCTTCGAAGCACTGGAGTACTACGTTCTCGAGGGTTTCCCGAGCCGGATGGATGCCGACGGAAACGGTGTTCCCTGCGAAACGGTCTACCCGGATGCAGGATCCGTCTGGTTCGCCTGGTTCTGAGTCCATTCGGAGGGGAACCGACCGGAGCCCGCGGCCACCCTGGCCGTGTGCCCATTCTTTCTGTGTCCATTCTTCCTGTGTCCACTCTGGCTGTGTCCTCCAGATGGGCTCAACCGATGCGCTCGAGGATCAGGGGGAGTTCGTCCGCCACGGAGTCGCCGAACTCAGCAGCGCCCTCCAGGGCCTCCAGCGCCGCCGGGATCCTCTCGGGATCATCGGCGTGCAGCTCGAACAGGACCTGCCCGGCCTCCACGGTGTCACCCGGCATGGCGTGCCAGACGACACCAGCCGCTTCGGACACGGCGTCTTCCTTGCGTGACCGGCCCGCGCCGAGGCGCCATGCGGCTTCCCCAACCTTGCGGGCGTTCAGTGAACTCAGCATTGCGGTCTCGCCGGCCTTGACCGTTTCCACATGCGGCGCTTCTCGCATCGCGGCATTGGGGTCCCCGCCCTGGGCGGCCACCATCAGCCGCCAGGAATCCATTGCTGAGCCGTCACGCAGTTTCTCACCCGGGTCCGCGTCCACTCCCGCGAGTTCGCACATCACCTCGGCCAGAGCGACAGTGAGCTCCACCACATCGGCGGGACCGCCCCCTTCGAGCACTTCGAGCGATTCGGTCACTTCAAGTCCGTTGCCGGCGGTGCGGCCCAGGGGAGTGTTCATGTTGGTCAGCAGCGCAGCGGTGCGCATGCCTGCGGCCTCGCCCAGTCCGACCATGGTTTCGGCCAGTTCGCGCACTCGTTCGATCTCCGGCACGAAGGCACCGGACCCGAACTTCACGTCAAGGACGAGAGCGTCGGCACCACCGGCGATCTTCTTGCTCATGATCGAACTGGCAATCAGCGGGATCGCCTCCACGGTGGCTGTGACGTCACGCAGGGAATACATCTTCCGGTCTGCCGGAGCGAGGTCCTCGCCGGCCGCACACATGACGGCACCCACGGTCTTCAGCTGTTCGATGTACTGCTCCTGGGGCACGTCTGCACGCCAGCCGGGGATCGACTCCATCTTGTCGAGCGTCCCTCCGGTGTGCCCAAGTCCGCGACCCGACAACTGTGAGACCGCCGGCCCGCATGCCGCCACCAGTGGGCAGAGTGGAAGGGTGATCTTGTCGCCAACTCCGCCGGTGGAGTGTTTGTCGACTGTTGGTTTGCCGACACTCGAGAGGTCCATGCGGATGCCAGTGTCGATCATTGCCTGGGTCCAGGTGCGGAGTTCACGGGGATTCAGTCCCCTGAACAGGATCGCCATCAGAAGTGCGGAGGCCTGTTCCTCGGCGATCACCCCGGATGTGTAGTTGTCGATGAACCAGACAATCGC
>JAUXGW010000341.1 GCA_030621865.1 Actinomycetes bacterium | reverse complement strand
GCCGACCGCCTCATGCTCGAAGCGCTCGTTGCCCGAACCCGGCACCAGAAGGCGATCGCCGTCGGTGCCCTCCGGGGGCTCGCGTCCATGATCGATCCCCGCAGATCCGTCAGCGCCCTGCGCTCCCTGGTGAGTGCTGCAAGCTCTGGCGTCCCGACCGCTCCAAAGCTTTCCATGAACGGCCAGGTCGGCCCGAATAGCGACTTCTTGTGGACGTCGCTGTCGATGCCCGACCTGCTGGAGGTGAAGCGTGTCCGCGGCACCACGCTGAACGACGTGGTGCTAACCGTGGTCACCGGTGCATTGCGCCGGAATCTCGGAGCGGAGGAGTCGGGTCGACTTGGCGCGCACCCGCCGAGGGTGCTCGTGCCGGTCGGGTCTTTCGACTCGGGGGTGACCGACGGGGTGGCAGGGGACCAAGGGGTCACCGAGGAGGCCGGCAACGCCTTCTCGATGGTCGTGGCCGACCTTCCGGTCTGGCACGACGATCCGCTCATGCAGCTCGCCGACATCCATGCGCAGATGGAGCTGAACAAGCAGGGGAGCCAGTCATCTGCCGCATCCTCGCTGTTCTCGGTGATCGACTTGGTTCCGCCGCCGATCCTGCGCCGGCTGGCGCCCGTCGCTTTGTCCCACCAGCCATTCGTGAACCTGGCGGTCACGAACATTCCGGGTTCGCGGCTGCCGCTGTACCTGCTTGGCTCGCAGATGACGGAGGTGCACCCGATCATCACCGGTGTGGGAAACATCGCTCTGATCGTCGGGGTGCTTTCCCATGTCGACCGACTCGGGGTGGGCATTACTGTCGATCCTGGTGTTGTACGTGACGCCGACGGTTTCCTCGAGGACCTCCGGGCCGCTGCTGCGGACCTGATCGATCGGGCCCTGTAGTCCTCAGGTGTAGTCCTGTAGATTCCCGCGGCCCGGTGATTTCCGATCCCCTCCGGCCCCGGGGCCAGACTCCGCAGAGGGTCGGCCGATGTCTCGCATTCGCGCGGGGGAACCCGTTTCTTGCCGAATGTGGCTAGCTGGCAATGGCGGGCAACGCGAAACTCGGGGAGGCGCGGGAGTTACCCGTCGCAGGAGAAGGTTCTGGCGATGGCGCCCTCGGGCGGATTCCATTTCGATGTTGAGGTGTCTCCCGCGGGTCGCCTGACTCGTGGCTGATGGCTTCTCCGGCGGACTACTCCGGCAAGGATCTGCGTGGTTGCTCGTTCCGGGGTCAGTCTCTCGACGGTGCAAACTTCGAACGCGCGGACGTACGCGGTGCAGACTTCAGCGGATCTCATCTGGCCGGTGCCAGTTTCAGAGGCGCCCGGATAGGCGTTCGCCCCCTGGTTGGGGCCTCTGTGTTGGGCTTGTCGCTGATTCTGTGCCTTGCTGCGGGTGTTGCCATCGGGTATTTCGCATCTGATGTCCGGGATCGGGTCGGTGACTCGAACTGGGACGGTGTCGCCGGCGGAATATCGATGATCGTGGTGACGGTGGTGTTCGTCGTCGCCCTCCTTTTCCCGGGAGTTTCGAGGGCGTTTCGGATTGCAGCGTCGGTTCTGGCGCTGGCAATAGTCGGCAATGTTGTTGCCAACTACATCTGGGACGACGTGGACGTGGACAGCCTGTTGAGTGGACTCGGCCTCCTGCTGGGTTTTGCCCTGGCAGTGTTGACCGGCGTGCTTGGTCGAGTCGTCGGCGGCACCTTCGGGGCATGGTCCATCGCAATCGTGGCGTTGCTCGGAGGTCTCGCGGCCGGCCGGGCCCACGGTGGCTTGGCAGCGGTCGTGGTGAGCGTGCTGCTCGTCTTGATCTCCAAACGGGCTCTGCGCGCAGATCCCCGCTACCAGCCATTACGCAAATTCGCTCACCGGATCGTGAGCCGTCGGGGCACTCGATTCAGTGGTGCCGATCTGACCGCAGTCGATTTCACGGGAAGCCATCTACTACACAGTGACGTCGAGGGTGCCATGCTTGACGGTGCCACCTGGGATGAAGGCAAAGGGCCGTTCCTGTCCGCCGGGGTAATCTCGGATACATCCGGGAACGATCCATCTGAGAACGAAATATCTGAGAATCCCTCGAAAGGGGAAAACAATGGCCGCTGAAGGCGACACATCCGATACGCCGGAGAAATCCGGCGACGTGCCTGCGAAGAGTGATGCAGGAGGCAGTGAGGTCCCGGCCGACGTGGCAGCGGCGGCGCAGGTGAGCGTGCAAGAAACGGCGACCCGTCCGCCGGAGCCCGCTTGGCTGGGCCGCTGGGTTTGGCAGTCGTTGTGGAAGGTTGTTGCAGTCGG
>JAUXGW010000369.1 GCA_030621865.1 Actinomycetes bacterium | reverse complement strand
TGGTGATCTCGAACGCGCCCGATTCTGAGTCGAGTCCCGCACACGGTGGACCCCCATCAACACCATCGAGGTCTGCGCGAGCGGAAAATGTTTCGACCGGCAGGTGTGTGTCGCCGTTGAACTCCACCTGGACGATCAGCTTCTGCCCAATCGCCCGATTGATTCTTTTGTCATCGACCGTTGCATCGGTGATTCGCAGTTTCGGGGGCGCCTCGGTCGCCGACGTCTCGGTCCTTTTTGGCTCGGTCGTATCTGGTGGGGTCGAGGCGATTTCGGGCGGTTCAGGGGTATCCACGGTTTCGGGGGTCGAAATCGCCACAGGTGATGGTTCAAGGATATTCGCGCGCACCCCAGCAGCTCCGAGCAGTACCACGGATACGGCGATCGCCGACACGATGGTCTTCCGGTTCTTGGTCAGCTTTCTGCGAAACGCTGCCCAGTTGCCTCCGCGGACAGAGAAATCCTGCCCGGTCAGTTCCAACTGACCGCCAAAAGGGCCGTTCTGCGCACTCAGCGTCAGGGTGAAATCGTCGGGGAGGCGGCCCCGCTTGACTGCGTCCCGCAATTCGCCGGACGTAATCGCAAAACCAACTCCAGCGATCCCCGAATTTCCAATTGAGAAGTTCGGAGGGGTTACCTCGAGATCTCCGCCCGCCCATTTCACCTGTGATGAGACCGAGAGCTTATGACCGCACCGATTCAGGAAGTCGATGCTCAGGGATATTCCGGTCGCTGTCACCTTGACCGATGGTTTGACCGCCGCGAGAGCCAGGCAACGGCGCTCATCGCTGACCGTCACCTCCAGATCTGCATGACCCTCTGTTGAGGTGCCACGTTGTGCCAGCAACGTGAGGTGATAGGAACCCGACTCAGCCAGTTTCTCGCTTTGCCGGAAGTCAATTACCAAACCCTGAAGAGCAGAACCAGTACCCACAAAGGAAATGGCGTCCTCCAGGAGCTGCTCGGCGCATGAAGCAACAAGAACCAGTTCCCCGGGTTCGTCGAAACTGGAGAGGTCAACCTCGGCGCCGCTAGGTCGAGCCGCTCCAACCTGGACACTGGAGGGATTCACAACGACGCTGCTCATCGGGGTCCAAGATATCGGGG
Organism: Actinomycetes bacterium; assembly: GCA_030621865.1. Lineage (GTDB taxonomy): Bacteria > Actinomycetota > Acidimicrobiia > Acidimicrobiales > Microtrichaceae > JAHRAZ01. The sequence continues at coordinate 818 of JAUXGW010000369.1, read as the reverse complement.
CGGGGCCGGAATCCCACCTGTGATCCGTTCACGGCAGGCGCAGAAGGAGATCGGCCAGCTTCGCGTTAGGTTTCTGCTGGTTCAGCCTCTGCAGTCAGGGATCGACGTGCTGGAGTGTCCAATTGAATCGGTCTTCGATCTGGTCGAGCCATTCGGGTTCGTCGACGGCGAACGCGGCCCGCACCCCGGCGCGCACATCGGCTGAGTCTGCGCCCGTCGGATCGCCGTGGGCGTGCATCCAGTGATCGGCCCGCAGGGCCTCCACAGCCTCGAGTGAATCGATGGTGCCGAACTCCAGGGCAACCCCGGTGACCTCCGTGTCGGGAATCCAGGTCGGTAGCCGCGACAACCATTCACCCGAGAGATCAGCCGACAGCGACTCACCCTCGACCATTGACTTGACCTCATCGGCTCCCCACCACGACACGGCCCGCTCGTAACCAGGGTCACCGGGACCGCCTGGCAGAATCAGCTCGCCTTGACCCGTTGGCCCGAGACCGGTGTGCAGGTCGATGATGGCCAGACGCGAGAACTTCGCCAGTTGATCCTCTGCAATGGCCCGCAGTGTCTCCTGTGACCAGGCGGGTCCGGCGCCCCCGTAGAACAGGCCGGTCGAGTGCCGATACTGGCCCCCGGTGACTGCCGCCTGCAACCACTCCATACCGTGCTCGATGGCCTGTTCCATGAGCTTGGTCCTGGTTGCCTCCTGGGTTTCCTCGCTCCAGTCCGCCGGCACCAGGATGTCAGCCAGGTCGTCGTAGTCGTCGTTGTGGGGAATCGGAGCATCCCAGTCGAGGAAGTTCCGGTTCAGGTCGATG
>JAUXGW010000088.1 GCA_030621865.1 Actinomycetes bacterium | reverse complement strand
CGGACTCCTGAGTCGCTGCCACAAACAGTCAGGCATGTTGTGACAATCAGTCAGACTTGTTGTGACAATCAGTCCATGCGGCGCACAAGGTCTTCGGGTGTCAGCGATGCCGGCTCGGTTGATTCCACGAAATCCAGTATCACCTGTGCAAAGTGCTTCGGATCCTCCAGGTAGGGGAAGTGCCCGCAACCCTCCATGATCTCGAGTTGGCTGCCGGGCATCGCTTCGATCGCGGCGTGGGCATGCGCCACGGGGATGATCGGATCGTCCTCACCCCATATGACGAGGGTGGGAACGTCCTGTGCCAGGTACAACTTGTCCATCGCACTCACCCGTTGGCCCTTGAGGTCGATCACGGCGCGAAGCGTGTGGACGAAGGCAGTTCGTGTCTCGGGATCCACCAATGACTTGTAGGAGCGCCACAGTTCACGCGTGGTCAGGTCGGGCTTGAGCCCAAATCCTGCAAAGATCCCCGTTAATGCTTCGATCGCATTCTGAATGATCGGCTGGAAGACAATTGGCATGACCACGTCGACTCCCGGCACTGCCAGTACCCGCAGAAGTGGCATGACTTCTTCTCCGAGGCCGCCGGCACCCACCAGGATCAACCGTTCAACCCTTTCGGGGTGTTGATACGCGAACTGCATGGCGATTCCGCCACCCAGGGAGGTGCCCACAACCGTTGCATGGTCGCACTCCATCGCGATCATGAAATCCCTCAGGAAACCTGCTTGGGCCCCCAGTGAGTAGTCGCCCCTGGGTTTGGCAGAGAGTCCGTGACCCGGCAGGTCGGGGGCGAGGTAGGTGACCTCTGTGGCGAGGTCATCGAGGATCGGGCTCCACGAGGTCGAGCTTCCTGCCATGCCGTGCACCAGAAGCACCACCGGCCCACTGCCGCCGGTTCGGTAGGACACCTGATGTCCGTGGACATTCACCGTGTGACGATTCATGAAAACCTCTCTCGGGTCGCTGAGGAAATTTTAGTTCGCCTGACCCGTCAGTGTTCGTGGCGTGAGTGTTCGTGGAGCGAGTGTTCTCCGTGTGAGCTTCCCTGGTGGAAGTGGATTCTGGAGCGAGTCGTCATTGGTGTGAGTTCGACCACATCCGGCGGCACGCAGCAACTCACATCCAGTAGTTGGGCGCTTCCTTGGTGATCTGGACGTCGTGGGGATGAGCCTCGCGGAGGCCGGCAGGTGACATGCGCACGAAGCGTGCTCCGGTCTGAAGGTCGGCGATCGTGGCTGCTCCGCAGTAGCCCATTGCGGAACGCAGGCCGCCACTCAGCTGGAACAGGATCTTGCCCGCTTTGCCTTTGTAGGGAACCCGCCCTTCGATGCCCTCGGGAACGACCTTTTCGGCGGTGTCGACGCCTTCCTGGAAGTAGCGGTCCTTGGAGAAGGACCGGCCGCTCATCGCTCCGATTGATCCCATCCCGCGGTAGGCCTTGTAGCGCTCACCCTGGGAAAGGACGACCTCACCCGGTGTCTCGTCCACGCCGGCCAGGAGTGAACCCAGCATCACCACATCGGCACCGGCTCCGATTGCCTTGGCGAGATCGCCGGAGAACCTGATCCCTCCATCCGCGATCACCCGGGTCGGTGTGTTCCCCAAGGCCTCGGCGCAGTCGTTGATGGCGGTCAGTTGAGGTACACCCACCCCGGCCACGATCCGTGTTGTGCAGATCGAGCCCGGACCGACTCCCACCTTCACGGCGTCGGCGCCGGCCTCGGCAAGCGCGCGGGCGGCACCTGCAGTGGCGATGTTGCCGGCCATCACGACGATGTTCATGGCACCTTTGATCTTGCGGACAACTTCGATGACCCCGGCAGAGTGGCCATGTGCGGTGTCCACCACCAGCACATCCACGCCGGCGTCAACCAGGGCTTCGGCCCGCTCGTATGAGTCGTCGCCAACCCCGACCGCGGCCGCGCAACGAAGCCGACCCTGGGAGTCTTTGGTGGCGTCGGGATACTTGATCTTCTTGTGGATGTCCTTGACGGTGATGAGTCCTGTGATGTGACCTTCGGAGTCCACCACCGGCAACTTCTCGATGCGGTGCTTTCCGAGGATCTGCTGGGCCTCTTCCAGCGTGGTCCCTTGTGGTGCAGTAACGAGTTGTTCGGAGGTCATCACCTCGTGGATCGGGCGCCGCGGGTTGTCCTCGAAGCGGAGGTCCCGGTTGGTGAGAATGCCGACGAGTTTGTTGTCGGGATCCACGATCGGCACGCCGGAGATCCGGAACTTGGACATCAATGACTCAGCGGATTCGACCAGATCATCAGGACCGAGGGTCACCGGGTCCACGATCATGCCGGACTCAGAACGTTTCACCTTGTCGACTTCTGCGCGCTGTTCGGTGATCGACAGGTTGCGGTGGATCACCCCGATTCCGCCTTCGCGGGCAATCGCAATGGCAAGACGCGCCTCGGTGACGGTGTCCATGGCGGCAGAAACCAGCGGGATCGCGAGGGTCATGCCGTCCGCCAGGGTGGTGCTGATGTCGACTTCGCCGGGTATGACGTCCGAGGCCGAAGGGATCAGACAGACGTCGTCGAAGGTCAGCCCGACTTCTCCGAACCGGCCTGATCCTTGATCGGAATCAGCAGGGGATGCTGACCCGGCGGACTGGTTTGGGTCATTCAGCGGCGCCATCGCACGATGGTATCGGCCCCCGTGAGTCGCCGTTTCATCGTTGACATCATCGTTTCCCGGTTTTCCGGTGCATCCGTCGCTGAAAACCGGGATGGATGCACCGGAGAAACTGCAAGGTGGGCGTACCCTGTTGGCATTCCCGTTGTCGGGATCACAGTTCTGATGTCCGGGTTGTGAAACTCAGGAAGCGAGAGTCCCATGCCATCTGTGACCTTTGAAGGTGAGACCCACGGCGAGATCGTCGTGAAGGTGCGACGGTGGTTGTCTTCGATCGACGGTCAGGAAGAAGCGGCACCCAGCGCATACGACACGATCAGTCAGGGGGCGGAAGTCACCAAGGACGCGCTTGCGATCATCGCTCGCGCTGCGCCGGATCCCGTGGCCCAGTCCGATCTGGTCAAGGGCCTCACCAACATGGGTTACAAGGCAACTGACGCCACCAAGGATGCAGTGATCACCGGCCTTGATTCACTGGAAGAGGCAACCGGCGGCAGTGTTGTCCGACAGGTTGGCACCGCCGGCCGAAAAGCCGTCTATGAGATGAACTCCCAGATCGCGAAACAGATGCTCAAGTCGCTCGTGCGTTGAAGTAACCGCCGCGTCCCGCGCCTGTAGTTGTCCCCCGGTAGTTGTCTGGTAGTCCCTTGGTACATGTCCCTGATTGTCCGCGGTTCGACTTCCGATCCCTGTCGTCACCTGCGTTCTGGTTGTTGCGGCCATCGTGGACAACGGTTGAGAACTTGGCTGTCCGCGGCCAATAGACTGTCTCTTTCCCGGCCGGACCGTTCGGCCGGATGCAGGAGGAGTACAGCGTGGAAGAAGTGGAGATCGGCATCGGCAAGTCCGGCCGGCGGGGCTACTCCTTCGACGAGTTGACCATCCTGCCCAGTCGTCGAACCCGGGATGCCGATCAGGTCGACGTTTCCTGGCAACTGGATGCCTATCGCTTCGAAATTCCGGTGATTGCTGCTCCCCTCGACGGCGTGACCAGTCCGGGGACTGCTGTCGCCATGGGCCGTCTGGGTGGCGTCGGAGCCCTGAATCTGGAAGGCCTGTGGACCCGCCATGAGGATCCGGCCGAACTGCTGGAGCGTGCCGCTTCGTTGTTGCCGGGTGATCGGGTGGTCGAACTCCGCGATCTCTACAAGGCTCCGGTTCGCACCGACCTGGTTGTCGAACGCATACGCCAGATCCGCGAGAGCGGCGAAACCGTTTGTGTTTCCGTGAGTCCGGCCAACACCGAAGCACTGCTGCCTCACATCACCTCGGCCGAACCGGACCTGCTTCTGATCCAGGGCACCGTCACCTCCGCGGATCATGTTTCCAGTGGTGACCCTCAACCGCTCGATCTCAAGTACCTGGTGCGGCGCCTGAGTGTGCCCGTGGTGGTGGGCGGCTGCGCAAGTTATCCCTCCGCCCTGCACCTGATGCGCACTGGTGCCGCAGGTGTGCTCGTCGGGGTGGGATCCGGCCGCACTGCTGCGACGCGTGAGGTACTGGGTGTCGGCGGATCACAAGCCACGGCGATTGCCGACGCTCGCGCCGCCCGCATGCGCCATCTGGACGAGACGGGTGTGTATTGCCACGTGATCTCCGATGGCGGCATGAGTACCGCCGCCGATGTTGCCAAGGCGATTGTGTGCGGCGCCGACGCCGTGATGCTCGGTGCCCCACTCGCCCAGGCGTCGGAAGCACCCGCGAACGGAACGATCTGGTCAATGTCGGGAATGCATCAGAACCTGCCCAGAGGATTGGTTGATGCCGTTGAGACGCGTGGCGATCTGGAGAGGATTCTCTTCGGACCCGCAGACCGCGCCGACGGCGCAGTGAACCTCATCGGTGGATTGCGCAAGGCGATGGCGCTCGCTGGATACGGAACCCTCAAGGAGTTCCAGAAGGCTGACCTGACCGTTTCGGGCGGATCTTCCCGATGACCCAGGTTCTGGCCGTCCACACGCCCGAGGAGAAGGTTCTCGTGGTGGATTTCGGTGCTCAGTACTCACAACTCATCGCCCGTCGCGTGCGCGAGGCGAAGGTGTACTCCGAGATCGTTCCCCACACGATCACTGCGGCTGAGGTAGCGGCCAAGGATCCGACTGCGATCATTTTCAGCGGCGGGCCCAAGTCGGTCCTGATCGAAGGTGCGCCCCTCATCGATGCGGCCATCTACGACCTGGGAGTTCCGATCCTCGGGATCTGTTACGGCCAGCAACTGATGGCCCAGCAACTCGGTGGTGTTGTGGGTGGAAGTGGTGCCGGTGAATACGGCCGGGCGATCATGAGCATCGAGGGTTCAGCCGACTCCGGAGATGGTGAAGATGTTCCGGGGTCAGCGGCTGGTCTGCTGGTAGATCTGCCCAGCCCGCAGACAGTCTGGATGAGCCACTTCAACGCTGTGGTCGAGGCCCCGCCCGGGTTCGCAGCCACAGCGTCCACCGAAGGTGCTCCAATCGCGGTGATCGAGAACGCCGAGCGCAAGATGTGGGGAGTCCAGTTCCACCCGGAGGTCGCCCACACCCCTCACGGGCAGGACGTGATCGAACGATTCCTCCATGACTTGGTGGGCTGTGCTGCCGACTGGACCACGGACAACTTCATCGACACCGCGGTTGCCGACATCGCCGCTCAGGTTGGTGATCGACGCGCCATCTGCGGCCTGTCCGGCGGAGTTGACTCGGCGGTGGCCGCCGCATTGGTCCACAGGGCGATCGGCTCCCAACTCACTTGTGTGTTCGTCGACACGGGTTTGATGCGCAAGGACGAGGGTGAACAGGTCGTGGAGACCTTCCGGCGCCATCAGGGCATCGAGTTGATCCACGTCCGGGCGGCGGATCGATTCTTCGAGCGCCTTGAGGGCATCACCGAACCGGAGCAGAAACGCAAGGCGATCGGGGAACTGTTCATCAGGATTTTCGAGGATGCCAAGGGTGGTGTGGAAGATGCCCACTTCCTGGTGCAGGGAACCCTGTATCCCGACGTGATCGAATCGGGAACTGCCCACGCCGCCACGATCAAGAGCCACCACAACGTCGGCGGACTCCCCGATGACCTCGACTTTGAATTGGTCGAACCGCTGCGAACCCTTTTCAAGGATGAGGTCCGTTCGGTCGGCAGCGAACTCGGCTTGCCCGATGAGATCGTTCTTCGTCAGCCGTTCCCCGGTCCCGGCCTTGGCGTGCGGATCATCGGCGAAGTGACTCCGGATAAGGTCGCCCTGCTCCAGGAGGCTGATGCCATCGTGCGCGAGGAACTTCGCCTTGCCGGACTGGAGCGGGAAATCTGGCAATCATTCGTGGTTCTGCCCGACATCCGCACCGTTGGTGTGCAGGGTGACGAGCGCACCTACGGGTTCCCGGCCGTGATCCGTGCTGTGACCAGTGAAGATGCGATGACGGCAGATTGGGCCAGGATTCCCTACGACGTCCTCGATTCGATGGCTTCGCGGATCATCAATGAGGTGGCGGGGATCAACCGGGTGGCATACGACATCACGTCGAAACCGCCGGGAACCATCGAGTGGGAGTGACGTCGAGTGGGAGCGGCCGGCTGGAGTGGTCCGGTGGCCGAAATCTGCGTGGGAGAACTCCGATTCCGCCTGCGAAGGACGTGTGTCGAATGTGTCTTACCGCAGTCGATCTCGTCATGTATTTGTAACAGTTGCTCAGAAGTGTAACTATTGGCGGAATGAATCAGGGAGCTGGACGAATCACCCGACTATTGGCCGTCTTCGGCACACTCGCCTTTTTGGCGTCGTTGCTGCTGACCGCTGGTTCCAACGTCGGCGCGCAAGACATCGAATCGCTGCGGGAGCGAGCTGCTGCACTTGCGAACAAGCTCTCAGAACTCGAAGAAGAGGCGAGTGTTGCAGATGAGGAGTACCTCACCACTCTTGATTCACTCGAGAAATTGCATGGCGAGATATCCGTCACGAAGGCCGCTGTTTCCGAAGCGCAGGGCAAGGTAGCTGCTGCGGAGGATGAAGCAAGCGCCTTCTTGATCACCTCCTACATGGAAGCCGGCAGCACGCAGGCAATTGCCGCCGTCGGCACATCAGACCTCAATGACTCCCTCAATCAGAAGATGCTGCTCGACACCCTGCGTGGTGATCGTGAGCAGCTCGCAGACGAATTGGCAGCGAGTCGGGCGGATCTGGCCGATCGCCAGGCAGAGCTGGTCACCAAGCAGGATCAGCTGACCAAGGTTGAAGCCGACCAGAAGGCTGCCAAGGATCGGGTTCAGGCCGCCGTTGACGAACAAGAGAGTCTCTACAGCGCTGCCAATGCTGAACTGAAGGACGCACTGGCGCAAGAGCAGCGTCGCCGCGAGGCCGCCGAAGCTGCTGCCGCTGCCAAGGCCGCTGCTGCCGCGGCCGCTGCTGCCGCCGCTGCTGCTGCTCCGGAGCAGACCACTACCACCTCGGGTTCCAACACCTCCACCACACAGCCCGGTAACGGCGGTTCGCCGACTTCGTCGGCTCCAAGCGCTCCAAGCGCTCCAAGCGCTCCGTCGGCTCCAAAGGCTTCGTCGGCTCCAAAGGCTTCGTCTGCTCCTGCCAGGCCGCCGGCTCCCGTATCTCCGCCGGCCTCCGGCGCAGGTGGAGCGATTTCAGCCGCGCAGTCTCAGCTCGGAAATCCCTACAAATGGGCCGGATCCAGCCCTTCCAGCGGCTTCGACTGCTCCGGACTGACAAGTTGGGCCTGGGCGCAGGCCGGCAAATACCTCCCTCATTCCTCACGGGCTCAGTACTCGGCCACGCAGCGTGTGTCGGTTGCCAACCTTCAGCCGGGTGACCTGGTGTTCTACGGCTCGCCGATTCACCACGTCGGCCTCTATGTGGGCGGCGGATCCATGATCCACTCGCCAAAAACCGGCGATGTGGTCAAGTACTCCTCGATTCACTACATGCGCAACATCGTGGGCGGCGGCCGAGTCGGCTGACGTCAACCAAATTCCACCACCCACCCAGCGATGGCCGCCCTGCGGGGCGGTCATCGATGTTTTTGGCGCCGGGTTGTGGAACCGGGTGTCCTTTGTCGCAACAGATTCGGCGTAGCAACTCCGACCGGGGCAACCGGTGCGCGGCAACACCGACCGGGCCAACCCGGACCGGGTGGCTAGGCCCTACGCCCGAGTGGCTCCGTCCAGACGCAAGCTCCCGACAGCGTCTCAACCGCATGTTTCGAGGAAACACTTGCATTGATTGTTACAACTGCATAACAATGTGCGTCATGACATGGAAACATGGAGCAAGACGGTGGATCGCAGCGTTGATCACAGCGGTGTCGGCATTTGGCCTGATCGTTTCCGCGCCTGTGGAGGTCGGGGCCAACACAGCCACGGCAACCGGCACGGTCAATGAGCGATTCAATCCGGCGATAGCCGCCGCTCGCTCCAGGCTCGGTGATCCATACGTTTGGGGCGGCTCGTCGCCCGGCGGATTCGATTGCTCGGGACTGATGTACTGGTCGTTCGCCCGGGCTGGCGTGAGTTTGCCCAGAACCTCACGAGCCCAGTACTCGGACACCATGCGGATCTCCAGGAGCCAGCTTCTTCCCGGTGACCTGGTGTTCTACGGAATGCCCGTGTACCACGTTGGCATGTACGTCGGTGATGGAGTGATGATCCATTCCCGCCGCACAGGTGAACCGGTGCAGTACGGAGCCATCCAGCGCATTGGGGTGACTCCTTCAGCCTACGGACGGGTCAAGTAAGCCCACACCGGGCTGTCCCACGCCCGCAGCGGGCTGTCACACACAGCGAGCCGTCATCCGCAGCAAGCTGTCACGCACACAAGAGTGCAGCTGCCGGGCCGGCTGAGCCATACCCTTTCTTACCCACTCACGTTTCCGCCATCCACCTGCCGATGACCGTCCTTCAGGGGCGGTCATCGTTGCGTTCTGTCTGAGGGCAATGTTTGGTTGAAGGGAACGTTGATTGAAGTCAGGGAATAGTTGGCTAGGCACCATCACCTAACCGTAACTTTCGTAATATGCTTGCAATAATTGTTACAACTACGTAACAATTGGAGCCATGATACGGAAACCCAGGACATGGAAACATGGAGCAAGACGGCGCGCAGCGGTGATGATTGCAGCGCTGTGCACAGCAGGTGTGGCTCTTTCAGGTCCTCTGGAGGCCGCAGCCAGTCCAGCGGCCCCAACGGCCCCACAGGTCACACCGGGGATCCCGGGCAAGACCTTTGCACCCTCGATGGTCAACGCCCGGTTCTTCCCGGCGTTGGTCGCCGCCGGTTCTGTCCTCGGTGATCCCTACCGCTGGGGCGGGTCTGCGCCGGGCGGATTCGATTGTTCCGGCTTGGTGAACTGGTCGTTCGCACACGCCGGAGTTGAATTGCCCAGAACATCCGGGGCGCTGCATGCGTCCACCACCCGGATCCCGGAGGATCAGATCCTCCCCGGTGACCTCGTGTTCTTCGGATCGCCCGTCCATCACGTGGGCATCTACGTGGGTGATGGCCTGATGGTCCATTCTCCTCGCTCGGGTGATGTGGTGCGGTATGCGCCCATTCACCGCAATGGCATGTCCGCCACGAGCTTCGGGCGCATCTCCTGACCTGAAGCGGAGATCCCCACACAAGGGACTCCCACACAAGGGACTCCCACACAAGGGACTCCCATACAAGCACAAGGGACTCCCATACAAGGGTCTCCCACACCCGAGGATCCACCTGCCCCGATCCTGAGGAAGAGCCCGTCACAAACGGGTTGTAGGGTGACTTCGGTGACTGAAGTTGATCTCCTTGATGGCCTGAATCCGGCGCAACTCGAGGCCGTCACCCATGGTGATGGACCTC
>JAUXGW010000254.1 GCA_030621865.1 Actinomycetes bacterium | reverse complement strand
GGAGGCGTTCATCGGCGGGGTCAAGCGCTCCGCTGGCGTCCTGGAGACCTCCACGGAGAAGGCCAGCCTCGTGTGGGTGTCAGATTTCGAGCAGGGATCCGTTGTGGCCTACCCCCTCCAGACACTCATCTCCGCTGTCGAGGAGTCGGAACCCGGAGCTTCGGTGAGCGACGTCGGTGAGCAGAGGATCGACGTCGGCTCGAACCCCAGGGAGATCATGCAGGTCGGCGGCGGTGTCATCGTGGAGCTGTTCCCCGGGAACGAAGCGGTGTTCATCGACGAGGTGACCTTCGAGCCGACCAGACTGACCCCGGCCGAGGTCAAGGCAGGAACGAACAACCCCCTGACCACGGGCACGCAGGACACTTCGGGGCAGAACGGCACTACGGGCAGCACCGATACGACCACGGAGGAGGTTGTGACTGTCCACAATGTCGTGGGCACAACGGAGTCGGAGGCCACGGCGATTCTCAGCGATGCCGGTTTCGTGGTTCAGACACGGAGGGTGTCCTCCAGCAGTGTCCCCGAGGGTCTGGTGGTTTCGACCGATCCTGCCCCGCTCACCCCGGCACCCGCCGGCTCCACGGTTACCGTTGCGGTGTCCTCTGGCCCGCAGCGGGACTTCACCACCCGTCCTGAGTCCGAGGTCAGGGAAGTCGCTCCCTGAGTTCGAGGCCAAGGAATGAGCTGGGGTACCGCGCCAAGGCGGGCGAGCAGGGCTAGTGTTCTGTCAGGCTGATTCGGTGGATATATGGGTTTCGGTGATCTGGGTGCAGTAGCCGGCCAGTCGTTCGAGGATTTCGTCGGCGGTGCGGTGCCATACGAAGGGTTTCGGGTCGTCGTTGCAGTGTTCGACCCATTCGTTGATGTCGGCGGCGAGTTGAGCGACCGTGTCGTGGATCCCGTGTTGGAGTTATTTGGTGGTCAACGCTGAGAACCAGCGTTCAACCAAGTTCATCTGAGTGGGCCCCGTTGTCTGGTCCAGGTGGCGTGGTCCCCTAAGAGTGGTCCCGGTATGTGAGAGTTAGGCGGCTTTGGGTTGTTGGTGTCGGTGTTCGTATTCGTTGGGTGAGATGTAGCCCAGCGACGAGTGTCGCCGCCGGCGATTGTAGAACGCTTCGATCCAGTCGACCATGGCGGCGCTCAGCTCGATCCTGGTGTCCCATGATTTGCGGTTCAACAGTTCGATCTGCATCGATCCCCAAAATGACTCAACGACCGCGTTGTCGAACGCATCGCCCACGGTCCCCAGCGATTGGACGAGCCCGCTTGAGCGGACGTTCTGTGAGAATGCCCACGAGGTGTATTGCGGGCCGTGATCGGTGTGGATGAGCGCGCCGTTGGCCGGGCATCGTTGGTTGATGGCCATGGCGATGGCGGTGTTGACCATTGCGGTATTGGCTTGTTTGTCGATCGACCAGCCAACGACTTTGCGTGACCAGGCGTCAAGGATCGCGCAGCAGTACAGCCTGCCTTCCCTTGTTGGGTGTTCGGTGATGTCGGTCATCCACAGCTGGTTCGGTCGATCGCGGTTGAACTGTCGCTTGACCAGGTCCTCGCTGGTGTAGCGATTCGAGTCCGAGCGTTTGTATCTCTTACGTTTCGGGAGCCCAGAAATCGCATGCTGGCGCATGATTGACCGCACGAGCTTATGGTTGACCACCATTCCATGAGCATCTGCCAGTTCGGCAACCATCCGGCGTTTGCCGTAGGTCTGGCGGGATTCGTGCCAAATCTTGATGATGAGATCGCTCAGCAAAGCGCGCCGGATCGACCGGTTGGTCGGCGCCGCGAATTTCCACTCGAAGAAGCCTGATGGAGAAACGCGCAGCAATCCGCACGACGCTTTGAGTCCGTGACCCGCTTCGCCGAGTTCAGCGACGATCGGGTAGATCTCTTTTGGGCGAACCACCCGGCCCTTGTTGAACAACTCACTCGCAAGGCGCGTGGCAGCCAGCTCGGCTTCGAGTTCACGAATTCGAGCCTGGGCCGCCGTCAGCTCTGCCCGCTCGATGGTGCTGACTCCATCGGTCTCACCAGAGTCGATCTTGTCCTGGGCAATCCATCTATGAATCGTTGCCTCGCATGCCTCCAGTTCGCTGGCCAGTTCAGAAGCGAGCCGGCCAGCCCTGACTTGTGTGAGCACCATCTCGCGGTACTCCGGTGAATAGGTGAACGGCATGAAACCTCCGCAGGTTCAGGCCACCACTCTCACAAACCAGGTCCGACATATGGGGGTGAAGCTCCCCCGCTTTGGTTGACACCTGCGGGTTATGCGGCGTGAGCCACTTGTTGGTGTTGTTCTTCTTGGTGTTGTTCTTCGTAGCGGATGGGTGCGGTGTTGTCGAGCGATGTGTGTCGGCGTTGGTTGTTGTACCAGTCAATGAACCGCATGATTTCGTAGCGGGCTTCGGTTAGGTTCCGGAATCGTTTGCTGGCGAAGAGCTCGCACTCGAGTGTCGCAAACCATGATTCGGCCATCGAATTGTCGTAACAGTCACCAACGGATCCCATCGACAGGTCGATTCCGGCTTGCCGGCAGCGGCGACCGAACTCGAGCGAGGTGTACTGAGTGCCTTGATCGGAATGATGGATCACACCGCGTGGCGGTCGCCGGGTGAACACCGCCATGTCGACGGCCTCGACAATGAGCCCGGTTCGCATGTGATCAGCGAACGCCCAGCCAACAATGCGACGAGAGAACACGTCGAGCACGGTGGCGAGGTAGCCGAACCCGGACCAGGTCGGCACGTAGGTGATGTCAGCCACCCATAGCTGGTTCGGTGCTCGGGCGGTGAAGTCACGTTCGACCCGATCAGGTGCCGGTGCCGCTGACGGGTTCCGTCGTGTCGTCCACGTCTTCTTACGGCGGTGACAGCCTTGTATCCCTGCGATCCTCATCAGCCGGGCGACCCGTTTGCGGCCGCAACGAATGTTGTAGTCCTCCGCCAGCTCAGCATGAATCCTCGGCGACCCATAGGTGCATCGGGACTCGGTGTGGATTCGTTTGATCACCGCCGTGTATGCCGCGTCCTCGATGCGGCGTTGCGATGGGAGCCGTTTACGCCACACATAGAAACCCTGCCGGGTCACACCGAGACGTTCACACATGAACTTGATCGAGAAGTTGGCCTTCTCCGCTTCGATGAACGTGAACACGTTCACCGAGTCGGGTTGTTCTTCGCTGCGAAGAAGGCCGCTGCTTTTTCCAGCAGATCCTTTTCCATCCGCAACACCCGCACCTCGGACCGTAATCGTTTCAGCTCGGTCTTCTCGTCGGTTGATAACCCCGCACGGGCACCAACGTCAATCTCGGTTTGTGCGACCCAGTTCACGATCGACTGCGCGGAGGGTTCGAACTCGCGTGCCAGATCAGACGGTGCTCGACCGTCCTCTCTCACCAGTCGAACGATCTCTGCCTTGTACTCCTCGGGATACCGAGCATGAGTCCTGGCCATTGCCTACTCCTTCCAGCGATCCTCAAAGGATCGCAGCTGAAAGGTGTCAACAACAGCGGGTCAGCTTCAGGACCCGACCACGGGCGAACTAGGCCAGTGGTCGGGCTCGGACCCCGTCACGCACATCTGGCAGTTGGCGCG
>JAUXGW010000311.1 GCA_030621865.1 Actinomycetes bacterium | reverse complement strand
CCGCGATGCCTGACACAGGAAGCTCGCAACCGGAAGAGAATCCGAACGTGTCGTCCACCCTGTCCGGCCGAACGGCGCTGATCACCGGGGCCTCCGCCGGCATCGGAGCCTCCCTCGCTACCACCCTGGCCGAACACGGCGTCACGGTTGGGATCTGCGCCCGTCGGGCTGATCGCCTCGCCGAAGTGCTCGGCCGATGCCGGGTCCACACCCCCGACTCAGCCATGTTCGTGGCCGACCTCGCCGACAGCTCCGAGGTGGACCGGCTGGCGGCCGAGGCTCCTGATGCTCTCGGACCGATCAACATCCTGATCAACAACGCGGGGATCCCCAAGCGTCGACGGGTGACCGAGCTCGAACCCGACACCGTTGAGCAGGTGATGGCCACCAACTACTTCTCGGCTGCCCGGTTGACCCTGCGGCTTCTGCCCCACCTCCTCGAACAGCAGCAGGCCCACATCGTCGGGGTGTCGTCCATCGCGGCCAAGCTGTCGGCACCGGGCGAAGCGGCATACGACGCCAGCAAGGCCGCCATGAGCGCATTCTTCGAGGCGATGGCCGTCGAACTGTACGACACAACGGTGTCGGTTCATCTCGTGTATCCCGCCATCATCGACACCGAACTGTTCGATCTGCCCGACAACGATCCTCTGCCGGAAACAGGTGTCGATGCCCTTCCGCCCTCAGCCGTGGTCGACGCCATCATCGGACAGCTGACCGGAGGTCCGATCGAAGCCTGGGTGCCGCCGTTCTTCGCCGAAGTCGCCGCCGCCAAAGCCGACGACCTGGAGACGTTCGTACGGGGAACAGCGGACTGGATCCGCGGTCAAGGCGATCCGAGCGCTCTGCAGGACTGAGCCGCCGGCGCCGCTGCAGGATTCCCTTCCCGTGTCCAGGGTGGAGGCCCTGGCAACCGTCGCACGCGCCGCCCGGACACTTCGCTGGGTCCCGGGAGAATCGGCGACCCACCGGCTCCTGCTGGCTAATATTGCAGTCGCAGAGCATTCCCCCACGATTCACCGGAGGTGATCGTCAATGCACACTTCACACAACCCCATGAAGATCTCCCTGAGAATTGGTCTGATCGTCATGGCCGCGTTCGCACTTGTGCTCACGGCCTGCAGCGACGGCGGCGACTTGAGCGCCACGGCCAGCGGCTTCGTGATCGAGCCTTCCGACGAGGTCGGCCCCGATGCCTTCACTCCCGCGGTCGACACTGCGCCCGTCGGCGATGAATCGACCGGAGGCTGTGACAAGGATGCCCTCATCAAGGAACTCGAGAGTCGCCCTGACGCCCACCGTGAGTGGGCCGCTGTGCTGGACATACCCGAAGATCAGGTCGCCGACTACATCAATTCCCTCCAGCCGAAGGTCCTCGACGCTGACACCGACGTGACGAACCACGGCCTTCACGATGGAGCGGCCTACGCCCGTCCTTCCCAGCTGCCCGAAGGCACAGCCGTGCTGGTCGACACCAACTTCACACGTGGGTCGATCGACGTACAGATCCCGTCGACGGCCCCGACGACGACCACCACAACCACCGAGGAGACGACGACAACCGTGCCGGGCGGCGTGGAGCAGCCGGTCACCCGCTGCAAGTGTGGTAACCCTCTCCTTCCCCCGTACGAACCGTCCACAACGCCGCAGATCACGGTGCCGACCACAACGCCCGACACATCGAGCACCGCACCTGGCGAAACAACAACGTCAACCTCGACCACCTCGTCGACCACCTCAACCACATCAACCACCTCGACCACGAGCTCGACAACACCCGACACACCGAGCACAAAGCCGAACGGAATCCCAGAAGCTCCCCCTGTGGGTCCGGCCAGTCCCAACTGATCGTCACCCTTCGGCTGATGGAGCCGGGGAGCCGCCTCGATTGCCGGAGCCTCGTTTGCTCTGCACCTGATCAACGCGGCCCGTAGCCCTCAGCGTTCACCCCGAGGGACGGCGCGCACCCAAGTGACGAACGGCGCAATGCCCGCTGACACGCGCAGAGCTATGATCGACGCAGGGACGTCATTCGTCAGGAGGTGTCACCATGCGTCGTCGAGAGGCACTGCAGCCGTGGGCCCGAGAGGAATCCCGGGTA
This sequence comes from Actinomycetes bacterium, assembly GCA_030621865.1. Classification (GTDB taxonomy): domain Bacteria; phylum Actinomycetota; class Acidimicrobiia; order Acidimicrobiales; family Microtrichaceae; genus JAHRAZ01. The sequence goes on along the minus strand of JAUXGW010000311.1, from coordinate 533 downwards.
CGGGTGCTACTTGAGTGCGACCCGGAATTCTCGCCCTCCATCGTTGCGTCGGTCATTGAGCGCGGCGGGTTCGCCGTGCGGACCTGCGAAGGGCCGGGAGACAACGATTGTGATTTGCTGGTGAATGGCGCCTGCACACTGGTCGAGGGCGCCGACGTCGTGGTCAACATGTTGGGAACCCGAAGCGTCGGTCGGAACATTCTGGATGAGGTCGCCGGCCTCCGGCGACCTCCCGCTGTCGTCGCCGAGATGACACACCCCGAGGTTCTGGCCGCAACGGAACCGTCCGCCGACACTGAGGGCATCGACCTGGACCGGATCACCGTGGTCGAGACTCCGGTGACCGGCGACAGCCTGATCGAAGCCATCAACACTGCGATCAAGCGGCGCTCCCAGCCTGTGCCCTGGTGGGGTGACGGCTCCGGCTGATCACCTCTCCCGGTGGCCGTGGCTACCGGCGGCCAGCATGACCTGCCCATAGCTGAGGCAGCCGTCGTTCGGAGGCAGGCGGCGGTGTCGCAGGACCAAGAACC
>JAUXGW010000177.1 GCA_030621865.1 Actinomycetes bacterium | reverse complement strand
GGATTCGCCCGGCTGGAGTTCGTCCGGCCAGCAGATCTGATACCAGCCGAGGGGGACCGGAAACGGGGTGCGACTCATGGTGGGGCATACCTTTCTGACTGGAGAGGATCGGATGTCCTCAACCAGTTCATCGGGACCAGTACAACGGACTGTACTTGACAAAACTAGAACAGGTTCTACATTTGTCAAGAACGAGAACACGTTCCAGCTCTTCCGGTCCAGCTCTTCCGGTCCAGCCACGGGTGTGTCCGACCAAGGGAGCGATGACGATGGAGTTTGGATTCCTGGCCCGGAAAGCGGTGCTCGAATCGCTGTTGGAGACCAATCCGGTCCCTCGCCTTCCCTGCCCCTGTCACGAGTCCGTGTCGTGATCGATCTCCTGATCAAAGGCGCAAAGGTCGTGGACGGCACGGGAAAGCCGGCATTTGTCGGCGACGTCGGGGTCAACGACGGCCGAATCTGTGCCGTGGGTGTGGATGCAGGGGATGCTGCGGAGGTCATCGACGGTGATGGCCTGGTGTTGTGTCCCGGATTCGTTGATCCCCATACCCATTTCGATGCACAGATCCTGTGGGATCCATACGCGAGTCCCGGAAACCTGCATGGCATCACAACCGTCATCTCCGGAAACTGCGGTTTCACCCTCGCACCCCTGAGGGCGGAGGATGCTTCCTGGACACTCGAGATGATGGCTGAGGTGGAGGGTATGTCCCTCGATGCCCTCAAGGAGGGAGTACCGGGGGACTGGCATACCTTCGGCGAGTACCTCGACCGCGTCGATGGCACGCTGGGTGTCAACGCCGCGTTCCTCGTGGGCCATTGTCAGTTGCGCCGCTACGTGATGGGCGCACAGGGAGGCGACGGTCCGGCCAGCGAAGCCCAGATCAATGAGATGGTCCGGTTGCTCTCCGAAGCCACCGAAGCCGGTGCAATCGGATTCTCATCGACCCAGTCGTTCACCCACAATGACGGTGACGGCAAACCTGTTCCTTCGAGGAATGCGACCAGCGAGGAACTCCTGGCGCTGTGTGAGGTTGTCGCCGACCACGAGGGCACCACGCTTGAATACATCACCGATGGCTGTCTCCAGGGTTTCTCTGACGAGGAAATCCGACGGATCACCGACATGTCGCTTCGAGGTCAACGTGCGGTGAACTGGAATGTCCTCACAGTGGACTCGCGTGATCAGCAGTCGGTCGAGCGACAACTGCAGGCGTCGCGGATGGCCGCGGCCGAGGGTGCTCGCATAGTCCCCCTGACGATGCCGATCCTTGTTCCGATGAACATGAGCCTGCGCACCCGGTGTGCCCTGACGCTCATACCCGGCTGGGATGAGATCCTCACCCTGCCCATCGAAGAACGCATGGAGGTGCTCCGCGATCCTGAGGTGCGCGCGAAGATGAAGGTCGAGGCGGAAGCTCCGGAGGCAGGTGTGTTCCGCCGCCTCAATCGTTGGGCCGACTACCACATCGGCGACACCTACTCAGATGTCAACAAGCCCCTGGAGAGTCGTCGTGTTGGCGACATCGCCGAAGAGCGAGGCCAGGATCCCTTTGACACCCTGATCGACATTGCCCTCGAAGACGATCTGCGAACTGTCCTCTGGCCCACCCCACTGGAGAACGACGATCTCAGCTGGAAGATGCGAATGGAACTGCTGGATTCGGGCGAGGTGCTGGTTGGAGGATCTGACGGCGGAGCCCATCTTGACCGGATGATGGGCAGCATCTATCCGACACGATTCCTCGCGGACACGATTCGCGGCCGCAAGCTTGTGTCCCTGGAACGTGCCATTCAGATGATGACCGACGATCCTGCACAGTTGTTCGGTCTGCGAGATCGTGGCCGGATCGAAGTCGGACAGCACGCAGACATGGTCCTGTTCGATCCGGAGACCATTGCTTCGGGTTCGGTCAGGACGACCAATGACTTGCCGGCTGGAGCGGCTCGGTTGTTCGCAGGATCTCTGGGGATCAACCGCGTCTTCGTGAATGGCGTTGCCATCGTCGCCGACGGTGCGCCGACCGGGGAGACCCCAGGTGCGTTGCTGCGATCCGGGCGGGATACGCGCACGGTGCCGACTGGTGCTGATCGATCGTGAAGATCAAGGTTCATCCGTCGCTGTGTGACGGGCACCGTGAGTGTCGCCGGTTCGCACCGGACTTCCTCATCCTTGATGACGACGGTCACCTTGAACTCCGCTTGGTCGAGGTCCCGCCCGAACTCCAGCACGCAGTGGTGTTGGCCGCAGAGACGTGCCCCACGGATGCAATCACCGTGATCTATGAGCTGGGCGATCGTGAGTCGGAACACGACGACGTGAACCAAGACGACCAAACCGAACCAATCAGAGACGAACCCAATCAGAGAGAGAGCCGATGATGGTTGAAATCCCGAGAATCGTGTCAGTTGATGACCATGTCATCGAACCGCCGGACCTCTGGCAGACCCACATTGCCGAGCAGTACCGCGACCGCGCTCCCAGAGTGGAACGTATTCCGTGCGCCCGGATGGGATATGTCGGTGGCGTGTTCAGTGCCGATCCCGCAGAGCCCGGTGAGGACGGTGTTCCATGTGATTGGTGGAGATTCGAAGATCTGCTGATCCCGCGCACCCGAGTGGAGTCCGCGGTTGGTTATGACCGCGATGACGTGACAGTCACCCCGACTACCTATGACGAGATGCGCCCGGGCTGTTATGACGCGAAGGCACGCCTCGAAGACATGGACCTCGGCCACATCGAAGCACAGATGTGCTTTCCGTCCAGTTTCCCGAGGTTCTGCGGTCAGACCTTCTCCGAGATAGGTGATCGCGATCTCGGTCTGGCATGTATCGAGGCCTACAACAACTGGATGGTGGATGAGTGGTGCGGAGGTTCCGGTGGCCGCCTGATTCCGCTTGTCATGGTGCCCTTGTGGGATCCAGAACTCGCTGCTGCCGAAGTACGGCGTAACGCCGCGCGTGGAGTGCGGGCGGTGACGTTTTCCGAGATCCCCGCCTACCTCGGCCTGCCTTCGATCCACACCGGCTACTGGGATCCCTTCTTCGCAGCCTGCGCAGATGCCGGAGTCTCGCTGCACATGCACATCGGATCATCGTCGAAGATGCCATCCACATCGGCCGACGCCCCACCACTCGTTGCCTCGGCACTCACTTTCGGCAACGCCATGTCGTCGATGACCGATTTCCTCCTGTCCGGGGTACTGGTGAAGTTCCCGGGGCTCGACATCGTGTATTCAGAGGGGCAAATCGGCTGGATTCCCTACATCCTCGAGCGCACCGACAAGGTTTGGGAGAGCAACCGGGCCTGGGGTGACGTGGGTGACACCGTTCCGGAGCCACCGAGCACCTACTACAACCGGCAGGTGTACGGCTGCTTCTTCGAGGACGAACACGGCCTCACACCTGATGCACTCGAAAAGGTGAATCCGGATCACATCATGTTCGAAACGGATTACCCGCATTCCGACAGCAACTGGCCGGAAAGTGTTGAGACCGCCCAGCGACTGATGGGTCACCTTGATCAGGAAACGGTCAACAAACTGTGTCGTGGAAATGCGATCAAGTTGCTTGGACTCGACCTGGCCGTCTGACCGTGGTCTCAGGTCAGCCTGTGGTTTCGAGTCAACCCGGCTCAGCCTGTGGTGTCAGATTGGCTCACAGGATCAATCGCGGCATCCAGCAGCGCGAGGACGTCCGGTCCGCGCGGTGCCGCTACTTCCGTGCCGAACTGGACCACTGACATCAGCAGAGCCAGAAAGATGGTTACTCCGCCCCTCGCAATGGTGTCCGGGTCAATGTCGGCTCGTACCACACCGATCCGCTGATCGGAGCGCAAACGATCGGCGACTGCCACATGGAGGTCTTTGAGCGCAGGGAGCTCCATGACGCGGTCGGTCACGTTTGGTTCGAGGCCGGCGAGAACGCGCTTGGCGAGCGGGTGATTCTCCACGGCTTCGATCAGGGAGAAGATCAGGGATTCACGCCATGAATCGTTGCCGGGGGTCTCCAGGATGGTGATCACACCTTCGCGAATCACCGCGGCAGCATCCTCGTCGAGGGCGGCCAGAAACAGTGCTTCCTTGTTGGCGAAGTAGGCATACGAGACCGATCCACCAACCTCCGCATCTCGTGCGATGTCTGCCAGTGAGGTGGCGCGGAATCCGTCCCGGCCGAAGCGTTCGATTGCAGCATCGAGGATGCTTTGACGCGTCTGTCTGCCCTTCTCGCCGCGGGCGCCAACGGGGTCTGCGGCCGTTGTGTTCATTTCGTGAATCCGAGGATAAATGAAAGATTGACCGAATCTCTCAGTTCGCGTATGATCGTGTGAAGCATCCGGAAGCACCTTAGAGGGATCGACATGGCCGACACGCAGATCAAGACAAGTCCACGAAAGGTGCCGACTCGCCGCATTTCTTTCGAGGAGTCGCTGGGCGACTTGCCGAAACACTTCGCCATGGATGGCGACCTGTTGTCGAGTCACATGATCGTCTCGTTGTCGGGAGTGTTTCCGGACGGAGAGGACTTCTTCGTTCGTTCGGTCCGCAACTTCCGGGACCAGATCACCGACCCTGAACTCAAGCGACAGGTTGCCGGTTTCATCGGACAGGAAGCGGTGCACGGCCGGGAACACCGGATCCTCAACGAACGGTTCGCCGAGTTGGGTTATGACACCAAACGGATCGAGAACTTCACCCGCTGGGGACTTCGAACCCGCGAGCGGTTCATGACCCCCAAGTCCAATCTCGCTGCCACCGCAGCATTGGAGCACTTCACAGCCACATTTGCCGAGGTTGTGCTCTCGGAGCCGTATGCCCGCGAGATCATCGGCCGGCCAGAGGTCCGAGATGTGTTTCTGTGGCACGCCCTCGAAGAAGCGGAGCACAAGGCCGTTGCGTTTGACGTGTACAAGTCCGTTGGCGGATCAGAGCGCACTCGCGTGGTGACCATGAACGTGATCACCGTGGGGTTCATGGTCGGGATGACGCTCCAGATGCTGATCTCCGTGTTGCGTGATCGAGATACCTACCGGAAAGGCAATCTGCGCAGGAGCGTTCCCCGTTTCCGCAAGGTTCCGTTTTTCCGGAAGTCCACCTGGCGTCGGCTGCGGGACTACAACCGGGCCGATTTCCACCCGGATGATCACGACACCGAACAGCTTCTGGCCGACTGGCGCGAGGAACTCTTCGGTGACGATGGCCGCTTGAATCACCTGCTGGTCAAC
>JAUXGW010000137.1 GCA_030621865.1 Actinomycetes bacterium | reverse complement strand
GACCACCTCAGACGAGGTGCTGCGGGTCCCGCGAACGCGGCAGCCCGCGTCCGGTGATCATCGGCATGTCCGACACTGTGATCACGATCCCCAATCGAAAAGGGCACGTAGTGGGCACGGAGCCGAACGGTGACGCCGCAGTGGCTGCCAGCGATTCGGGGACGAGGAGTCGAGCGACTCGACTGCCCGCCGACGCGTGGGTGGCGTCTGCTACTCGCCGGTTCGCTCGAAGTGGATGCGGGCCTTCGCCCACTCGCCGCGCACCCGAGGTACAGCAGCACGAGCTCGGCGATCTCGTAGGTGGGAACCACGACGGCGCAGTCCTCCTCGATGGCCCTCGCTGTGAAGCCAGGTCGGCCGTCGCGATCTGTCGCTTCATCGCTATCCCAGCCAACGGGGTGCTGACGGCGTCGCCCGCGGGTCCGACCCACAAGCGCGGAGTGACCACTGACATCTGCCGAGTATGGGAGCGAGATCCGCCACCTCCACCCTGAAGTCGAACGGATAGCGGGTGCTCTATCGCGCCGACGTAGGTGGCGGCTGTGTCCTCCCTTCCAGTACCGTTCCCGCCATGTCGGATGAACAGCAGCCACCACAACCACCAAGTCCTGGTGGTGATCAACCGCCCGGTGCGGGCTACTGGAAGGCCTCCGACGGCAACTGGTACCCGCCGCAGCAGCCACAACCACCAGATTCTGGTGGTGATCAACCGCCCGGTCCGGGCTACTGGAAGGCTTCCGACGGCAACTGGTACCCGCCGCAGCAGCCTCAGCCACAGGGCCAGCCGCCTCCCGCTGAACCTGGCGGCGGAATGCCTGGATGGGCGAAGGGTGGTTTGATCGTTGTAGCGATCCTCGCCGTCTTCGGGCTTCTTGGTCTCGCTTGTGTCGCATTCGTGGCCGATGAAGGCGGCAAGGCGATCGACCGCGCCATCGATGCGACGGATGCCGCCGAGGGGACAACTGTCCCACCCGGGGAGGACACCACGACTCAAGCACCAGTCGCAGAGGGTCCCGAGCCAATGTGCACCTACGTCGGAACCGACCCTGACTCCGAGGACATGCAGGTTGAATTGATCTTCACCAACCCGCTCGGGGAGGTCGAGGACCTGGAGGCGACGTATGCACTGCTCGACGGAGAGGGCGGCACCCGCTTCTTCACTGACACGGTATGGGTCGATGACGCCCTGGCGCTCCCGCGGGCGAACGAGCAGTTCCGAATCTCTGCCGACACAAGAGAGGAGGTGCCGCCCAACATCGAACAGACAACGATCGACTGCACAGTGTTGGCGATCGAAGCGGGCACGGACATCGGGGGCTTCCAACGCGCGACCGATGCCGACACCTGCACGGTCATAGGGACTGACCCGAATGGAGGCATTCAGGTCGAGGTAGCAGTGACCAACCCGTTCGAGGAGACGACGAACGTTCAGACGTGGTGGGCGCTGCAAGCCCCAGGACCGGTCCGCTTCGACGGCGACACGGACGTCACGGAGTTCGTCGGCGCCGGAGAATCGTTTCCGATCCGGCCGGAGTTCGGCCCCAAGAAGCCCGGGTGGATTGGGGACGGTGAGGTCACCTGCGCCGTCCTGGGTTTCTGGCAACACCCAGGGTGAGACCGCCTGCGCCGTGCCACGGTTCCCGGGTTCGATGACGCCGTAGTCTGACGGCGCAAGCGCTGTTGTCGGCCAACTGGCCGTGCCGGGCCGTGTCAGCGGCAAGCATCACGGGCGGCGATGCGCCGTCAGTGCTCAGACTGACCGCCCACTGGCCGACCCAAAAGGGCACGTAGTGGGCACGGAGGCCGATTCTGCGGATCCGGCCGAGGCCGGGAAACCGCCAGAACCCTTGCAAACACTGGGTTCTCGGAGTGGAGCTGATGGGAATCGAACCCACGACCCCCTGCTTGCAAAGCAGGTGCTCTAGCCAACTGAGCTACAGCCCCGAGAGTTGACCAGCGTAGCCGCCTCGCTTCGTTGGTCAGATATCGGAAATCAATCCTGCTGGCTGAGTTCACCCTCGGCGATGAGCTTGTCGAGGGTGAGTTCGGGTTGTTCGGATTCGAGTCGTTCCAGCCAGTAGATCGACTCGAACAATGCGAGCAGTGTTCCGTCGCTGCGCTCGAGTACGTCGACTCCCTGCATGGCCCGAAGCTCCGCCATCGATTCCTTGTCCGTTCGACGGGCAACCCGGTATCGGGTCATGGTGAGTTCCACCGGCGCATTGAACTCATTCTCCAGGCGGTGGGTGACCACTTCGAACTGCAGTGAGCCCACCGCCGCGAGCACCGGTGCCTGCTCGCCGTAGTCGGGATCCCTGAGAACCTGGATCACTCCTTCCTCGTCGAGTTGGATGATGCCCTTGCGGAACTGCTTCGACTTGGACACGTCCCTGACCCGGACTGTTGCGAAGTGTTCGGGAGCGAACGATGGAATTGGCGGGAACTCCACTGGTTGGTCCACGTAGAGGGAGTCGCCCACACGAACCTCGCTGGCGTTGACCAGGCCCACCACGTCCCCCGGGAACGCTTCTTCAAGAGTTTCGCGTTCGCTGCCAAAAACCGAGTGTGCATACTTGGTTGCGAAGGGTTTCCCGGTTGGGCCGTGGGTGACCACCATCCCGCGCTCGAAGCGGCCGGAGTTCACCCTCACGTAGGCGATTCGGTCGCGGTGTGCCTTGTCCATGTTGGCCTGCACCTTGAACACGAATCCGGAGAACGGGTCATCAAGGCCGCGTGGATTTCCGTCGACGTCCTTTCTCGGCCCGGGAGACGGCACGTTGTCGATCACGGCATCAAGCAGCAGCCTCACGCCGAAATTGGTGATCGCCGAGCCGAAGAACATCGGTGTGGACTCACCGGCGAGGAACATCTCCGTGTCATGCTCCGCTCCTTCGAGGAGTTCCAGTTCTTCGGTGCACACCGTCCAGGCGTCGCCCTCTTCGGTGGCTGCGCGCTCCGATTCCACGATCTCTTCGGGTGCTTCGGTGGCGCCGCGCGCGGTGCGGGTGAACCGCACGAACTGATCGGTGTCGCGGTTGACCACACCCCGGAAGTCGCCTGCGATTCCGACGGGCCAGGTGACCGGCGTGCAGATCAGGGACAGGTGAGATTCGATGTCGCCGATGAGTTCCAGAGGCGACAGGCCGGGGCGATCCCATTTGTTGATCAAGGTGATGATCGGCAGCCCGCGGTCCCGGCAAACCTCGAAGAGCTTGAGGGTTTGGGCTTCGATGCCCTTGGCTGCGTCGAGGACCATCACGGCCGCATCGCAGGCGGTGAGCACCCGGTAGGTGTCTTCGGAGAAGTCGCGGTGACCCGGCGTGTCGAGCAGATTGACAACCCGATCCCGGTACGGGAACTGAAGCACTGTGGAGGTGATGGAGATGCCGCGCTGTTGCTCCAGCTCCATCCAGTCGGAAGTGGCGGAACGCCGGTTCGACTTCGCTTTCACCGAACCGGCTTCGTGTCCGAGCGCGCCGCCATAGAGCAGCAATTTCTCGGTCAGCGTGGTCTTGCCGGCGTCAGGATGGGAGATGATCGCAAAGGTGCGTCGCCGCTCTGCCTCAGCGCTGGGATCGGTTGACATCGCTTCCAGCAAACAGCCCGGAGAGCGTTGGTGCCAAACTCCTCATGAAGTCAGGCGATCCACCGCTGCGAGCAGGTTGGCGGTACGCATGTCTCCGGCGATGGCAACCTGCATCTGATTCATCACGAATCCGCCGGCGACTCGTCGGTCAGGATCGGCGAACCCGACGGAGCCACCAGCGCCGTAGTGACCGAACGAACGGCCGCCGATGAACGGCGACATGTCCGAGTGCGTCATGAACCCGAGGGCGAATGGAATGGGGAAGATCAGCACGCTGTCCGGTCCTTCCACCTGGGGAACGATCGCCCTGTCCACGGTCTCCGCACTGAGCGACCGGAAGCCATCGACTTCGGACACCGAGGCAGCATAAAGACGAGCGAGTGATGCGGCGTTGGTCACTCCGTTGGCGCCCGGAATTTCCGCAGCTCGCACTCGAGGATCGTTCCATGCTTGCTGATCGGAGAACGCACCTCCGGGGGCGGTCAGAGCCTTGCCCGCGAGGTTGTCCGGGCCCAGGAAAGCCTCGAGCATTTCGGCAAGGTTGCCGGGGGAATCACCATCGGCCGCGGGTCCGGAGCCGTCGATGGTTTCACCCATCGGGATCGCGGCCGCTACCCGCTCCTGGTGTTCGTCGGGAAGTCCGACCCAGAAGTCGAGTCCCAGTGGTTCTGCGAATTCGTCGGCAAAGAACGCACCAAGGCTCTTGCCACTCACGCGCCGGACGACCTCGCCCACCAACCAGCCGTAGGTGATCGCGTGGTAGCCGTGTTGGGTTCCGGGTTCCCAGTGCGGAACCGAATCGGCGAGTGCGGCAGTGACCGTGGGCCAATGCAGCGCATCCTCAAGGCTCAGCTTCGCAGTGGTGTCGATCACGCCCGACTGGTGACTGAGGAGCCACGAAACCGGAACCGCCTCCTTGCCATGGGCCGCGAAGTCGGGCCAATACGACGAAACAGGTGCATCCAGGTCGAGTTCGCCCCGCTGGACCAACAGGTGAGCACACATAGCTGTGGCGCCCTTGGTGGACGAGAAGACGAGTTGAAGTGTGTTCTCGTCGTACGGAGTGCCGTTGGCATCAGAAACGCCGCCGGTCAGGTTGACCACCTCTTGACCGTCCACGTAAACCGTGAATCCGGCTCCCACGTCGCCGTGTTCGGCGAAGTTGTTCTCGAAGATCTCCTGGATCTCCTCGAATCCGTCCGCCGTTGTTCCCCTGATCTCAGTCATGTCCGCCCCCGGGATGGTTGTCGGTCCAGCGATTGCTGGTCAGTCGCCTTCTTCCACGTCAGCGCGCAACAGCGCCGGTGGTTCACTGGTCGGTCCAGCGTCGTCGTGCGCGACCCGCCAAGCTAGTGGACCCGCCACCGCCAGGGTTACCGCGAGAGCCAGCACGATTGCCGCCAGAGCGTTCTTCACAACGGACAAGTGTTACGCATGGCGGGACAATTGACTAGCCATTCAAGATGAGCAAATTTCCGCACGCTGTACTGAGTGAGGGCGCCTGACATCCCTTGATCGAATGCCACCTGCCCACCACCCAACTCGCGTGTTCCGACCCGGCAGTCACAGTACTCGGCCGGCCCAGGGCGGGTGGCCGGAGCTAGGAATTACTGCTCCAGATCCTCGTGATTGAGGTCGATGATGCCCAGTCGGACTGCAGAGAGGACCGCGTGGGTGAGGCTCTGGGTGTCGAGTCGGCGGTAAACGGCGTTGAGGTGATTGTGCACCGTCTTTTGAGTGATGCCAAGTTCCCGGGCCGCCTGTTTGGTGGAAAGGCCGTTGGCGATCATCTGAAGAATCTGCTGTTGTCGGGCCGACAGGATGTTTGCTGCTTCTGGTTCGGCAGCTACCGCCTGGAGCATTGTGGCCGCCAGGCGCGGGCTCAGCACCTCTTCCCCGGCGAGAACCCGTTCGAGCGTGTCGTACACGTCCTCAAAGGAGACACCCTTCGTCAGGTAGGCCACTGCCCCGGCGTTCAAAGCTTCTCTGGTCTGTTCGGGTTCGTCGTGCATGGTCAGAATGACAACCTTCACACCAGGAATCTCCGCAGTTACGCGTTTGGTGGCAGTGACACCGTCGAGGACCGGCATCGAGAGATCCATCAGAATGATGTCGGGATTGGTTTCCCGAGCCATCAGGATCGCTTCTTCACCGTTGTCGGCTTCCCCGACCACTTCGGCGCCAGCGTCTTCCAGACTGCGGCGAATCCCTTCGCGCAGGATTTGGTGGTCATCTGCAAGTAGAACTCTCATCACGGTTCCTTTGGGCACCTTTGGCTGACGATTGCCAGTCTGCCCCCTCTGACGGTGCGATACGCGTCAAAAAGAGGTCAAAAAGGGGATCGGGCGCGGTTGGTGATGCCTCAGGGCGTGTTCTGACCAGCGCGGACCCTGATCTGGGTGCCTTGGCCGGGGGAGCTGTCGATCTTGAAGATCGCACCGATCACGTTGGCGCGTTCGCGCATTCCGATGACTCCGAAGGCCTGATCCCGCACGGCGCGTGTGGTGTCGAAACCCTGGCCGTCGTCACTCACGACCAATTCGTAGTTGCCGCCGTCCACGTCCCAGGTGACCTCGACGTGTTCTGCCTTGGCATGGCGGTCCACGTTGTTCAGGGCTTCCTGGAGAATCCGAAGCAGTTCGTTTTCCACCGGGACGGGCATACGTTCGCCCGGATGGGCTTCCTCGAACTGCGCACTGACCCGGGTTCGATCCGAGAATCTCTCCACCAGGTCCTCGGCCAGTATCGACAACGGGCGGTCGTCGCTCACTCCCGTGCGCAGTTGTCGGAGGGTATCGCGCAGTTCTTCGAGCGCCCTCTGCGCATCCTGGTGCAGTCGTTCGAGATCCTGGGGATCAACGCTGTCCCTGGCGCTCAGGCGCTCGAGTTCCATCTTGATGTAGGTCATCCACTGTCCCAGTCGGTCGTGGATGTCGCGTGCCACACGAATGCGCTCGTCCTCTGCGCCGAGACTGCGCAGTCGGCCGAACCACCGCGAGTTGTCGACAGTCAGGGCGACCACATCTGCCAAGCCGTCCCTCAGAGAATCCTCGATGTGATCGAAGTGTCCGGGTTGGGAATGTTCGACACCCAGCACCCCTATGAGACGACCTCGGGCGTGTAGTGGCATGTAGATGCCGCTCTTCGCGCCGGGAGCGATGCTCGCGTCCGACTCGTTGCGAAAGACCACTGCGTCGGTCTCGATGGCGGTTCGAAGTGGTTCGGGAAGCTGCGACAGCTCGTAGGAGGCAGACATCGCGTAGCCATCAGTGAGTTTCGGAGTCCACTCGTCGTTGTGTTCGTCGATGGTGATGAGCAG
>JAUXGW010000042.1 GCA_030621865.1 Actinomycetes bacterium | reverse complement strand
GCCCGAAACCGAGTCCGCGGCTTCCGACGAGCCAGTGACGGACGACCTGGAGTCCGGGGGTGAACCCCAGGTGATCGCCGAACCAGAAACCGACTCCGCCGAGGCAGTTGCTGCGATTGCGGACGCCGAGGACATCGCCACCGACGACGTGCTCGTCGAGGGGGATGCACTCGTGGCGGCCGAACCCGCGGTGATTCCGCCGTTCAAGCGCCCGGGCAAGTGGTACGTACTGCATACCCAGTCGGGTTACGAGAACAAGGTCAAGAAGAACCTCGAAGCCCGGACCCAGTCGATGAACATGGAATCCCGGATTCTCGAGACCGTGATTCCCATGGAGGACATCGTCGACCTCAAGGACGGCAAAGAGGTCATCGTTCAGAGGAAGATGTTCCCCGGATACCTGCTCGTTCGTTGCCGTCTCAACGATGACAGCTGGTACGTGATCCGCAACACACCGGGCGTGACCGGATTTGTGGGAGCGGGCAACAAGCCTTCAGCCCTTCCTCGCAAGGATGTCGAGAAGTTCCTGACAGAGAGGGTCGATCAGGCTGAAACGACCACCAAGAAGTTCCGCCCACGCCTCCAGTACGAGATGAACGAGACCGTTCGCGTGAAGGAAGGTCCTTTTGCGGACTTCTCCGGCGAGATCGTGGAGATCAACGAAGATCAGTTGAAGCTCAAGGTGTTGGTTGACATATTCGGCCGTGAAACCCCGGTGGAACTGGAGTTCTCGCAGGTCTCGAAGCTGTAGTCGGGTTGCCCGCAAGCCGCTTCAGGTTGCACAATGGTCGATCGCGTCCTGCGTGATCTGATCGCGAAGGCGTTCAATCGCTGAGTCCCGTCCTCGCGGCGGCCGGCACGACAAGCGCACCGGATTCAACGCCGTGTGCAACAGAGAATCAAGCACCGAAGAATCAAGCACTCAAGAATCAAGCACCGAAGAATCAAGAAGGTAGTCAGATGGCCAAGAAAAAGGTCGCAGCAGTAGTCAAGATCCAGATCCCCGCCGGGCAGGCTTCGCCTGCACCGCCCGTTGGTACCGCACTCGGTCCGCACGGCATTGCGATCATGGATTTCTGCAAGGCGTACAACGCCGCCACAGAAGCCGATCGCGGCACGGTGATTCCGGTCGAGATCAGCATCTATGAAGACCGAACCTTCGACTTCATCACCAAGACCCCACCGGCTCCCGTGATGATTCGTGACGCCGTGAAGCTCGACAAGGGCTCGGAGATGCCGGGCCGCGAAGAGGCCGGAACCATCACCCAGGCTCAACTGGCCGAGATCGCCCGGGTGAAGATGCCGGACCTCAACACCGACGATGTCGAAGCAGCCAAGCTTCAGATCGCCGGGACCGCCCGCTCCATGGGCATTCGAGTGGTCGGCTGAGCAAATTCCGGGTCGACGATCCTGTCGGCCCAGGTGACTGATCGGCAGCAGGTCGGTCGTCACCAAATCAACCTCGGGAGGACCTCGCCCGCAGGCATGATCGACATGAGGGAGAATCGAAAGGATTCGAACATGCCACATGGCAAGAAGTACAACGATGCCTCCAAGCGATTCGATCGGGATCGCCTCCACACACCGGAAGAGGCAGTTGATCTCGTCCGCAATCTGGCCTCGGCCAACTTCGATGAGACCGTCGAGTTGATCGTTCGCCTGGGAGTGGATCCGCGCAAGGCCGATCAGATGATTCGTGGAACCGTCGCTCTGCCATCCGGTACGGGCACGGACGTCCGCATCGCTGTGTTCGCCCAGGGCGAGGCTGCGACCGCCGCCAAGGAGGCCGGAGCTGAGTTCGTTGGCGCCGAGGACCTCGCAGAGCAGGTCGAGGGCGGAATGTTGGATTTTGACGTGGCGATCGCCACGCCGGACATGATGCCTGTGGTCGGAAAACTCGGTCGAGTACTGGGTCCGCGGGGTCTGATGCCCAACCCGAAGACCGGCACTGTGACTCCCGACGCAGCCAAAGCGGTTGGTGAGTTCAAGGGCGGCAAGGTTGAGTACCGCACCGACAAGAACGCCAACATCCACGTGCCGATCGGCAAAGCGAGCTTTGATGCCGACGCATTGGTGGCCAACTTGAATTCTGTGCTGGATGAACTGATCAAGGTGAAGCCGAGCTCGGCCAAGGGACGTTACGTCCGCAAGGTTGGAATCTCCTCCACGATGGGACCTGGGATCAAGGTGGAGAGTGCCGGTCTCGACGCCAGCTGAGTCAACATCTAAGCTCTGGCACTCGTAGACAACCGAGAGACTTCGCTCACCGAAGACCCCATGGTGGTGCCTGCAAGGGTGCCGTAATGAGTTTGACTCGCCTGGAGAGGTGGAACCTGGAACCTCCGACCTGTGTCGGTTGAGGAAGGGCGTCCACAAAATGTGGGCGTCCGTTTCTCCCGAACAGAATGAAAGGAGGTGTCCATGGAGAATCCAAGGCCGGAGAAGGTGGCCGTTGTTGAAGAGGTGCGCGAAAAGTTCAACTCTTCCGATGCGGTCGTGTTCACCGAGTACCGAGGCCTCACCGTTGGTGACTTGTTTGAACTTCGCTCCGCCATCCGCGCCGCGGGTGGTGAGTACAAGATCTACAAGAACACGCTGGTGCGTCGTGCAACCCACGAACTCGATCTTGATCTGGATGAGGTTCTGCTCGGGCCCACAGCGTTGGCATTTGTCACCGAGAAGCCCGATGGAACACCTGGAGACGCAGTTCTGGTAGCCAAGGCGATCAAGTCGTTCGCCAAGTCGAATCCACTCCTGGTCCTCAAGGGCGGTCGCCTCGGCGATCAAGCCCTTGACCGGGCGGGCATCAATGCATTTGCCGACCTGGCACCCCGAGACGAGCTTCTCGCTCAACTCGCCGGTGGCCTGGCTGCACCGATGACCAACTTCGCACGGCTGCTGCAGGCTCTGCCGCAGAACTTCGCATATGCACTCACAGCGCTCATTTCCGCTGGCGGAGCGTCCAAAGGCGGAGCGTCCGAAGGCGGAGCTGGTTCCGAAGACACCAAGGCGGAGGAATCCGCCGAGGCGTTCACAGACTCCGAGGCGTCCACAGACACCGAGTCAGCCAAACCCGAGGCGGCAACCGATGCCGTCGAAACCACCGATTCAGAAGACACCGATTCAGAAGACACCGCCGATGCGGCGGACACGGCTGAGGCCGATACCTCAGCCGATGAGGAGACATCATGAACAAAGACGAAATACTTGACGCAATTGCCGCCCTTTCCGTGCTGGAGCTCTCTGAGCTCCTAGCGGACTTCGAGGAGCGCTTCGGCGTGACCGCAGCAGCCCCGGTTGCCGCAGTCGCCGTAGCTCCTGCCGCTGGCGGGGACGCCGATGGTGATGAGGAAAAGACCGACTTCGACGTCGTGCTCACCGAAGCAGGCGAAAAGAAGATCGCCGTCATCAAAGAGGTCCGTGCGCTCACCAGCCTTGGCCTCAAGGAAGCCAAGGAACTCGTTGAGGCAGCACCGAAGGCCGTCCTCGAGGGTGTGCCGAAGGATGAGGCCGAGAAGTCCAAGGAAGCACTCGAAGCTGCTGGCGCTTCTGTAGAAATCAAGTAGTCGATCCGCTGGGTAACCAGCAGTTGGCGTATTGGGGGCGGAGCTTGCCTGGCGGGCTCCGCCCTTGAGCTGTTTTGAAGGTAATGGCCAGGGAGAGGCGAAACCCTTGACCGGACCCGCAGAGTTCTTTACGCTCGTTCGCAGAACTCGGGTCAAGATCCTGTGGCGCCCTGAAGGGCAGAAGCCGCGAATGGGTCAACCGGAGGAGCAGGCGCTCGCGCGCCGCTATTGACGGCGGGAGTCTGTGCGCGTAGCATGTTGGGTTGCCGTGCCCAGCAGCTTCCCACCTCTGCGAGGATTCTATCTACTGATGGATTTTTCCGGTGGTGGTACGCGTTTGAGTGTCGGCGTGACTCGTTCCAATCAGCGCCCAGGAGCAGAAGTTGTCGTCTAGTGCCAATATCCGAGACCGTTACTCGTTCGCGAACATCGACGAAGTTCTCGACTTGCCGGATCTCATTGCCATCCAGAGGAAGTCTTTCAACTGGTTTGTGGAGGAAGGCCTCGCAGATGCCTTCCGAGACATTTCACCGATCAAGGACTTCACCGAAACCCTGAGCCTCGAGCTCGAGTTCGATCCGTCGGACGAGATGCTCCGGCCCCCGCCGAAGTTCACGGTTGAGGAGTGCAAGGAGAAGGACATGACCTACTCCGCACCGATCTTCGCCCGCGCCCGTTTCATGAACGCCGACACCGGTGAAATCAAGGAGCAGACAGTCTTCATGGGGGATTTCCCGATGATGACCGACAAAGGGACCTTCATCATCAACGGCACCGAGCGCGTTGTGGTTTCGCAGCTCGTGCGGTCTCCCGGCGTCATTTTCCAGCCGGGTGAGCGGTTCCGTTTGCGTAACCTCTCGAAGCACCAGCTCGTAACCGGCACCATTCACCCCTATCGCGGTGAATGGATCGAATTCGATGTGGAGCAGAAGCCGGGCAAGGATCCGACCGCCGGCACCCGCGTTGCCCGCAAGCGTCGCATCTCGCTGTTCACACTCATTCGCGCCCTTGGCTTCGATGAGACCAACGCCCCGGGATTCCTGCCCGCGTTCGTCAAGCACTTCGACTTCCTCGAAGGGCAGTGGGAGAAGGAACGGGAAAAGGAAGGCGATGTGCCTCCGACCCGTGAAGAATCCCTGATCGAGATCTACAAGCGTGCCCGTCCGGGCGAACCCGCCACCCCGGAGTCGGCCCGCGCCTATTTCAACAACGCGTTCTTCGAGCCCCGGCGTTACGACCTGTCCCGGGTTGGCCGCTACAAGCTCAACCGCAAACTGGGTCCGGAAATCGAGCGCTTGGCCGAGACCTTCCCGATGATCGCAGACCTCCTCGATCGTCCGGATGTCGACCAGTCGGTGCTGAGCCGGTGTGAGGTTCTCGCCTCCACCACCTACCTGCTGAACCTCGCTGAAGGTACCCACGGCTACCGACTCGATGACCAGGATCACTTCGCCAACCGTCGTATTCGTTCGGTTGGAGAGTTGATCCAGAATCAGGTCCGGATCGGACTATCCCGCATGGAGCGTGTGGTTCGCGAGCGGATGACCACCCAGGACGTCGAGGCCATCACTCCGACAACACTGATAAACATCCGCCCTGTTGTTGCAGCGATCAAGGAGTTCTTCGGAACGTCTCAGTTGTCGCAGTTCATGGATCAGGTGAATCCGCTTTCGGGACTCACCCACAGACGCCGTCTTTCGGCTCTCGGACCCGGTGGTCTGAGCCGTGAGCGGGCGGGCTTCGAGGTTCGCGACGTTCACTTCTCCCATTACGGCAGGATGTGCCCGATCGAGACCCCTGAGGGTCCGAACATCGGATTGATCGGGGCGCTCGCCACCTACGGACGAGTCAACCAGTTCGGTTTCATCGAAACTCCCTACCGCAAAGTGACCAATGGCAAGGTCACCTCCGACATCGTCTGGTTGCCGGCGGATGAGGAAGAGGAGTACATCGTCGCTCAGGCGAACGCTCCTCTGGATGAAGATGGCGCTTTTGTGGCGGATCGGGTTCTCGTGCGCCGCTCACCGCAGGCCGCCTCTCTGTCGGACCTGCGCCTGCAACTCGAGCAGAACGAGTTCCTCGGTGCCACCACCGAGATTTCCTCGGTGTCGCCCGATGAAGTCCAACTCATGGACATCTCGCCTCGCCAGATTGTTTCGGTGGCGGCCGCACTGATTCCCTTCCTCGAACACGACGACGCCAACCGTGCCCTCATGGGCGCCAACATGCAGCGCCAGGCAGTTCCGCTTCTGCGTGCCGAGGCTCCATTCATCGGAACCGGCATCGAGAGCCGAGCTGCTCGTGACGCCGCCGACATGATCCTTGCCGACGAAGACGGCGTGGTTGTCGCAGTCGACGGTCGTCGCATCGTGGTGGACTACAAGAAGGCCGGAAAACGCACGTACCGCCTCCACAAGTTCGAGCGTTCGAACCAGGACACCTGCATCAACCAGAAGCCGCGGGTGATCGAAGGTCAGAAGCTCCGCAAGGGTGACGTGGTCGCGGAGGGTCCCTCCACCGACAACGGTGAGTTGGCTCTCGGCAAGAACCTTCTGGTGGCGTTCATGCCTTTCGAGGGTTACAACTTCGAGGACGCCATCATCCTCTCGGAGCGCTTGGTGAAGGACGATGTCCTCACCTCCGTTCACATCCACGAACACGAGGTCGATGCGCGGGACACCAAGCTGGGTCCCGAAGAGATCACCCGTGACATTCCGAACCTCAGCGACGAGATCCTCGCTGACCTCGACGACCGCGGAATCATCCGGGTGGGCGCCGAGGTTGGCGCCGGAGACGTTCTGGTCGGCAAGGTCACACCCAAGGGTGAAACCGAGTTGACTCCGGAAGAGCGCCTGCTTCGTGCGATTTTCGGTGAGAAGGCTCGCGAGGTGCGTGACACCTCACTCAAGGTTCCCCACGGCGAGAGCGGCAAGGTCATCGACGTCAAGGTGTTCAGCCGTGAAGACGAGCATGAACTCCCGCCAGGGGTGAACCAGCTCGTGCGTGTCTACGTGGCACAGAAGCGCAAGATTTCGGTTGGTGACAAACTCGCGGGTCGTCACGGAAACAAGGGCGTGATCTCCACGATCCTGCCGATCGAGGACATGCCCTACATGTCTGATGGCACCCCGGTTGACGTGATTCTGAATCCGCTTGGTGTTCCTTCCCGAATGAACGTCGGCCAGGTTCTTGAAGCCCACCTCGGTTGGGCTGCCCGCTGGGGTTGGTCCGACGGTGACGAGATGGTTGGCGAAGAACCCGTTCGTGATACCGAAACCAAGACCCGTCCGGTCACACGTCCGTCCACGCTGGTAGCAACACCAGTGTTCGATGGCGCGAAGTGGGATGAGACGAAGATGGCGGGCAAGCACCCGACCATTCAGAGCATCTTCGAGAACCTTCGCCCCGAGGCCGCCAATGGCGAACGCCTGATCGGCAACGACGGCAAGGTTGACCTCTACAACGGCAGAACTGGCGAGAAGTACGACAATCCGATCACTGTGGGTTACAAGTACATTCTCAAGCTGGCTCACCTCGTGGACGACAAGATCCATGCACGATCCACCGGTCCGTACTCCATGATCACCCAGCAGCCGCTCGGTGGTAAGGCCCAGTTCGGTGGTCAGCGCTTCGGCGAGATGGAAGTTTGGGCACTGGAGGCGTACGGCGCCGCCTATTGCCTCCAGGAGCTGCTCACCATCAAATCCGACGACACCCTCGGCCGGGTCAAGGTCTACGAGGCGATCGTCAAGGGTGCCAACATCCCCGAGCCGGGTATCCCCGAGAGCTTCAAGGTGCTCATAAAGGAAATGCAGGCCTTGTGCCTGAACGTGGAAGTCCTCTCCCGTACGGGTGAGGAGATCAAAATGCGTGAATTGGATGAAGATTTCTTCCGCGCCGCTGAGGAACTGGGCATCGACCTGTCCCGTCCCGAGCGTGGATCTGATGAGGAAGACGCCCGCCGCCAGGCGGAGCGTGGCTGAGAGGTACCGGTAAATGCTCGACGTCAATCTCTTTGATCAGCTTCGGATCGGCCTGGCCACCGCGGACGCAATCCGCATGTGGTCCAACGGCGAGGTCAAGAAGCCGGAGACCATCAACTACCGCACACTCAAACCTGAGAAGGACGGTCTCTTCTGCGAGAAGATCTTCGGTCCGACCAAGGACTGGGAGTGTTACTGCGGAAAGTACAAGCGAGTCCGTTTCCGCGGCATCATCTGTGAGCGTTGTGGCGTTGAGGTCACTCGTTCCAAGGTGCGCCGCGAACGAATGGGCCACATCGAATTGGCCGCTCCTGCAGTTCACATCTGGTACCTGCGCGGCACCAGGTCCTGGCTGGCGTATCTCCTCTCCGGCATTGAGCCGAAAGAGGAGCTGAAGGCCAAGCAGCTCGAGAAGGTCATCTACTTCGCGGCGAGCTTGGTCACATGGGTCGACGAGGACAAGCGCCACGAGGACATGGAGTCCAACGAGGCGGACGTGCTCGAAGAGCGAGACGCCATCGAGAAGGAACGCGAACTCGAACTCGCCGGTCGGATGGAGGAGCTCGAGAAGGATCTTGAACGCCTGGAATCCGGCGGTGCCAAGGAGTCCGAACTCAAGAGCACTCGCAAGGCCGCTGACAAGGAACTCGAAGAGATCCGTCAGGGTTACGCCGAGGAACTGGAACTGCTGCAGCGGGTCTGGGACGAGTTCCGCTCGATCCACAGCCGTCAGATCATCGAAGACGAGATGCTGTGGCGTGAGCTTCGTGACCGTTACGAGGACTATTTCGAAGGCGGCATGGGCGCCGATGCGATCAAGAAGCTGATTGACCGCATCGACCTCGACGAAGAGGAACTGAAACTCCGCGCTGCCATTGATCCACAGGAAGGCCAGAAGCCGCTCTCGGTTCAGCGCAAGCAGAAGGCGATCAAGCGTCTCAAGATCGTGGCCGCCTTCAACCGTCGCGACGAACAGGGCAACCGGGTGAACAACCCGCGCGCAATGATTCTCGACGCCGTGCCGGTGATCCCTCCGGACCTCCGTCCCATGGTTCAGCTCGACGGTGGCCGTTTCGCCACCTCCGACCTCAACGATCTCTACCGGCGTGTCATCAACCGCAACAATCGCCTGAAGCGACTGCTGGATCTTGGTGCTCCGGAGATCATTGTCAACAACGAGCAGCGGATGCTCCAGGAGGCCGTTGACGCCCTGTTCGACAATGGGCGGCGTGGCCGTCCGGTTTCAGGTCCGGGCAACCGTCCCCTCAAGTCTCTTTCCGACATGCTCAAGGGCAAGCAGGGTCGATTCCGTCAGAACCTGCTGGGCAAGCGTGTCGACTACTCCGGCCGTTCGGTCATCGTGGTTGGCCCGACTCTTGAACTCCACCAGTGCGGTCTTCCGAAACTGATGGCCCTGGAGCTGTTCAAGCCTTTCGTGATGAAGGCGCTCGTGGACCGTGAACTGGCTCAGAACATCAAGTCCGCCAAGCGGATGGTCGAACGACGCAAGCCTCAGGTCTGGGATGTTCTCGATGACGTGATCAAGGAACACCCGGTGCTGTTGAACCGTGCGCCGACGCTTCACCGTCTTGGAATCCAGGCATTCGAACCCGTGCTCGTGGAAGGCAAGGCAATTCAGATCCACCCGTTGGTCTGCACTGCCTTCAATGCTGACTTCGACGGCGACCAGATGGCAGTTCACCTGCCGCTGTCGGCCGAGGCACAGGCCGAGGCCCGCGTGCTCATGCTCAGCTCCAACAACATGTTGAGCCCTGCACACGGCAAGCCGCTGGTCACCCCTACCCAGGACATGATCATTGGTTCGTTCTACATCACCTCGGAGGTTCCCGGGGCCGCGGGCGAAGGCATGGTGTTTCGCCACATGGAACAGGTGGAACGGGCCATTGAGTCCGGTGTGCTCGACGTTCACGCTCCGATTGAGTACCGCGGTGCCGAGTACCCGGATCTGGTTGAGGAACCGGCAAATGGGGTTGCTGCGACCTATCACAAGACCACGGCGGGCCGTCTCCTGCTCAACCAGACACTTCCGGAGGGTTATCCCTACGTGAACCGTCCGGTGAGCAAGAAGGAGATGACCGAACTGGTCGATCATCTGGCTGTGGAGTTCCACAAGGGTGTGGCGGCCAAATCTCTGGATGCGATCAAGTCGCTCTGCTTCATGTGGGCTACGCGCTCGGGATTGACTGTGTCGATCGATGACGTTTCCACGCCGTCGAACAAGTACGACATTCTCGATTCCCATGAGGCCGAGGCCGACAAGATCGAGAAGCAGTTCCGCAGGGGCATCATCACCGACGGCGAACGCAAGCAGAAAGAGATCGAGATCTGGACCACTGCCACCAGCGAGGTAACTGCGGCGATGCAGAAGGAGATGGCCGAGAAGCAGTTCAACCCGATCGACATGATGGTCACATCGGGTGCTCGCGGAAACATGATGCAGGTGCGTCAGATCGCCGGCATGCGTGGCCTCGTTGCCAATCCTCGTGGTGACATGATTCCTCGCCCGATCAAGTCCAACTTCCGAGAGGGACTTTCGGTGCTCGAGTACTTCATTGCCACTCCGGGCGCCCGAAAAGGCCTGGTGGACACCGCTTTGCGTACTGCGGACTCCGGTTACCTCACTCGTCGCCTTGTGGACGTTTCCCAGGAGTTGATCATCAACCAGCGGGATCCGTTTGCAGAAGACGGCCCCATCCGCAGTGTCGAGATCGAAGATGTCCTCCCGGATGAACCCGGCAAGAGGTACTACCTCGAAACCCGTCTCTACTCCCGAACCCTGGCTGCCGACGTTGAACTCGCCGACGGCACGGTGTTCCCCAAGGGCACCGAGGTCACGATGGAAGCCATGGCTGCCATGCGTGATGACCCTGAAATCACCACGGTGAAGGTGCTGTCACCTCTCAATGATGACTCTGAACTCGGGATTTCCAGTGCGGCCTACGGAACATCGCTGGCAACGGGCAAGACGATTGAGCCCGGTGAGGCGGTCGGTGTCATCGCCGCTCAGTCGATCGGTGAGCCCGGGACACAGTTGACGATGCGTACCTTCCACACCGGTGGTGTGGCTGCGGCATCCGGTGACATCACCGGTGGTCTGCCCCGGGTCGTGGAGTTGTTCGAAGCCCGGACCCCGAAGAACCGGGCCGTGTTGGCCCACACCTCTGGTGTGGTCCGCATCGATGAGGAGGACGGCAAGGTCTACAACCTCGCCGTTGTGGCCGACGACGGCTCCGAAGACACCTATTCCATCGAACGTGAACGTCGCCTCGAAGTTTCCGACGGTGATGAGGTCACCGCCGGTGACGCCTTGGTCGAAGGTGCTCGCGATCCGAAGGAACTCCTGGAAATCAAGGGAGTTCGTGCGGTTCAGCAGTACCTCGTGGGCGAAGTACAGCGGGTCTACCGCGATCAGGGTGTGTCGATCCACGACAAGCACATCGAGTTGATCGTGCGCCAGATGACCCGTCGAGTGGGCATCATGGACGCAGGTGATACCGATTTCCTGCCCGGTGAGCGTGTGGATACCCGCATCTTTGCCGAGACGAACCGGGAAATGGTCTCCGAGGGCAAGAAGCCCGCCGAGGGCCGTCCGGAACTCATGGGAATCACCAAGGCATCACTCGCGACCGAGTCGTGGCTGTCTGCCGCGTCGTTCCAGGAGACCACCCGTGTTCTCACCGAGGCTGCCATCGAAGGCAAGTCCGACAATTTGTTGGGCCTCAAGGAGAACATCATCATCGGCAAGCTCATCCCGGCCGGTACCGGCATGCAGCGCTACCAGGACATCCTCACCCACTCGCCCGGCTTCGAAGCTGAAGAGTTCCTTTCGAGTGAGATCGAGGAAGATCCGGCGCAGTGGCTGGCCAACCTGGGTGGAGATGCAGCACCTGTTGCAGAAGGTGCCGACGTGATCGAGTTCCCGGGAGCGCAGAGCAACTGAGTCCACCCGACTCAGCGGTCCCATACTTCCGCAGTGTTGCGCCGGATCTGATCCGAGTGGATGGATGATCAACTGGATGGGCCTCGGCGGGAGAGCGCCGGGGCCCGATCCGTCACCGGTTCCTGGCAGTTTGCCGCTGAGCCGCTGCGGTTCTACGATGGTCAATCGGCTTCGGCCGCCGTGGGGCGCGACGCGCCGGACCGATCGAACGAATCGGAACGGATCGAAAGCCACTATTCGCATGGCGACTGGCCTTGCCCGTTGTCAGACCTGAGAAGCAGAACAAGACAGAGGTTAACTGTGCCCACCATTGAGCAGCTGGTCCGCAAGGGCCGCAAAAGCAAGCGCAAGAAGGAAACCACCCCTGCGCTGAAGGGTGCCCCGCAACGTCGTGGTGTCTGTACCCGTGTGTTCACTGCCTCACCCAAGAAGCCGAACTCGGCTCTGCGCAAGGTTGCCCGTGTGCGACTCACCAGTGGCGCCGAGGTGTCGGCCTACATTCCGGGCGAAGGGCACAACCTTCAGGAGCACAGCATCGTCCTGGTCCGCGGTGGGCGCGTGAAGGACCTTCCGGGTGTTCGATACAAGATCGTGCGCGGTTCCCTCGACACTTCGGGAGTCCGCGACCGCAAGCAGGCCCGTTCGCATTACGGCGCCAAGAAAGAGTCCTGATGTCTCGCAAGGGTCCAGCCCCACGACGTGAACTCACTCCTGATCCGATCTACGGATCGGTGCTGGTCACACAGTTGGTCAACAAGGTGTTGCAGAGGGGCAAACGTTCCACCGCTGAATCGATCGTCTACGACTCCCTCTCAACGATCGAAGAGCGAACTGGCGAGGAGCCGATCGTCACACTCAAGCGTGCGATTGACAACGTCAAACCGCAGCTCGAAGTGCGTTCCCGCCGGGTTGGTGGCGCCACGTACCAGGTTCCAGTGGAGGTTCGCCCCCGCCGTGCCACCACCCTCGCCATCCGCTGGATGGTCTCGTTCTCGCGTGACCGTCGCGAGCGCACGATGGCCGAGCGTTTGGCCAATGAGATCCTCGACGCCTCAAACGGCATCGGCGCTTCGATGAAGCGCAAGGAAGACCTTCACAAGATGGCGGAGTCCAACCGGGCCTTCGCTCACTACCGCTGGTGACTTCGGTCGCCCGCTGACCACCGTCCAACCCACTCCCCAGAGAACGAGCAATGGCGCAGTACCCGCTGGATCGCACACGCAATATCGGCATCATGGCCCACATCGATGCCGGCAAGACCACCACTACCGAGCGAATCCTCTACTACACCGGCAAGTCCTACAAGATCGGCGAAGTCCATGACGGCGCCGCAACGATGGACTGGATGGAACAGGAGCAGGAGCGCGGAATCACGATTACTTCCGCTGCGACGACCTGTCACTGGTCCGACTCGGTGCATGACATCGATCACCGCATTCAGATAATCGACACGCCTGGCCACGTCGACTTCACCGTTGAGGTCGAACGTTCGCTGCGCGTTCTCGATGGCGCCGTGGCCGTGTTCGACGGTGTGGCAGGTGTTGAACCCCAGACCGAAACGGTGTGGCGTCAGGCCGACCATTACAACGTTCCCCGCATGTGTTTCATCAACAAGATGGACCGCATGGGTGCGAACTTCTATGACGCACTCGATTCCATCAAGGACCGGCTCGGCGCCAACGTCGCGGTGCTCCAGTTGCCCATCGGCTACGAGGCTGAATACGCCGGTGTGGTCGATCTGGTCACGATGAAGGCCTGGATCTGGAACTCCGAGGATCTGGGCGCTTCCTGGGAAATCACCGACATCCCGGACGATCTCGCCGAGAAGGCCGAAGAATACCGCCATGCCCTCCTCGACGTGATTGCACCCACCGACGATGACCTGATGGAGAAGTATCTCGAAGAAGAGGAATTCTCCGACGACGAGCTTCGCAACGCGATTCGCATCGCCACGATTCATCACGGAGTGGTTCCCGTTCTCAACGGCTCTGCGTTCAAGAACAAGGGTGTGCAGCCTCTGCTGGATGCCATCTGTTACTACATGCCGGCCCCATCGGACCTGCCTCCAGTTGACGGTGTTGACAAGAAGGGCGAGCCCACGGAGCGGCCGCCGGATGCCGACGCACCGTTCTCGGCTCTTGCCTTCAAGATCATGACGGCGCCGCACGTCGGCAAGCTCACCTACTTCCGCGTTTACTCCGGCACCCTCGAAAAGGGCGGTCAGGTGTACAACACCCGGAGTACCTCCAAGGAGCGCATTGGTCGCCTGTTGGAGATGCACTCCAACGATCAGATCGAAAAGGAAGCTGCGTACGCCGGTGACATCGTGGCCGGCATCGGATTCAAGAACACCCGCACTGGTGACACCTTGACTGATCCCAACAACGTCGTGATCCTCGAGTCGCTCGACTTCCCGGATCCCGTGATCCACGTTGCGGTGGAGCCGAAGACCAAGGTTGATCAGGACAAGATGTCCAAGGCCCTCTACTCGCTGTCCGAAGAGGACCCGACTTTCCGGGTGCGCACCGACGAGGAGACCGCTCAGACTGTCATTTCAGGCATGGGCGAACTTCATCTCGAGGTCATCGTTGACCGCATGCTTCGTGAGTTCAAGGTGGACGCCAACGTCGGTCGGCCGCAGGTGGCGTATCGGGAGACGATCTCGCAACCCGTTGAGAAGTACACCTACCTGCACCGCAAGCAGACCGGCGGTTCGGGCCAGTATGCCAAAATCATCATCTCGCTGCTTCCCTCGGGTCCCGGCGGAGGTCACGAGTTCACTGACGCCATTTCCGGTGGACGTATTCCCAAGGAGTACATCCCCTCGGTCGGCCATGGTGTCGCAGACGCGATGACCACGGGCATTCTCGCCGGTTTCCCGATGGTGGACATCAACGTGAGCCTCGACGATGGTGACTATCACGACGTCGACTCCTCCGAAATGGCGTTCAAGATCGCCGGCACGATGGGCTTCAAGGAAGCAGCCCGCAAGGCGAAACCGATCCTCCTGGAGCCGATCATGGCCGTGGAGGTCGTGACCCCGGAGGACTACATGGGCGACGTCATCGGCGACCTCAACTCCAGGCGTGGCCGTGTGGGCCAGATGGAGCAGCGGGGCAACAATCAGGTTGTCAACGCCGAGGTCCCGCTGTCAGAAATGTTCGGCTATTCCACGGACCTGCGTTCCAAAACCCAGGGCCGAGCCACCTATACGATGCAGTTCCACAGCTATCAGCAGACGCCGAAGGCTGTACAGGAAGAGATCGTCGCCCGGGTCACCGGGAAGTAAGAACCTCAGTAACCAACAAATGCCGGATCCCTCCGGCACGCCCCGACGCTAGAGTCGGGGCGCAAGCTACGTAGACGAATATCAAGGAAAGGCAGTTCTCCCATGTCAAAGGAGAAGTTTGAGCGTACGAAGCCGCATGTGAATGTGGGGACGATGGGTCATATTGATCATGGGAAGACGACGTTGACGGCTGCGATTTCGAAGTCGTTGGCTGATCGTGTTGAGGGGAA
>JAUXGW010000114.1 GCA_030621865.1 Actinomycetes bacterium | reverse complement strand
GGTCCGGTGTGTACGAACAGCAGGAAGATCAGGCCCCCCACTCCGAAGAGCACCGCGGAGTAGCTCAGAACCCGCACCAACCATGCGAATACCTCCGCCGCGGAAACCCCTGAATCTGTGGTCGCATCCTCAAGGGCCTCCTCGAGGGCAGCAGGAGCCTGAGGATCAGTTGACCCGTCCGGATTTTCCACAACCGATGGAGGTGGCATGACCGTTGTGGGTGCCACGGTTGTGGCACTGGTCTCGGCTGGGGCCTCCGCAGGCGGCGCGGCAGTCACACTGAACGTGATCGAACCGGACACCGGGTGACCGTCTTCGGCCAGAACGGACCAGACAGCACCGAAGTCGCCGGACTCCATTGCGGACCCGGGCACAACCGTGATGACCTCAGGAGCAGTCTGGTCCACAGAAGCAACCGGAAGCGTCCGGCCCTGGGGATCCAGCAGCTCGAAGCTCTCGACAACAGGCTCCACAGCACGATTGAAGGTGAACTCAACCGAGCCGACAGGTCCATCCACCGCGGAACCATCGGCTGGAACACTCGACTCCAGCCCCGTATGGGCGCCGGCTGTGCCCCCAACCACAACAACGGTGACAAGAGCCACCAGAAAGGCCAGGGGAAATCTCAGTGGGGAGAGTCGGAATCGGGAGAACTGCACCCGGCAACGGTAATCAACGGGGCCGTATCCGTTGATTCGGCGGTCCGGATAGGTCCCGAATCAGGATACGGTCGGTTTCGATGCGCACCGAATCTGACTCACACGGCCCAGTGGAAATCGCGGACGATCGCCTCTGGGGAGCCCAGACGCAACGAAGCCTCGCAAACTTCGCCATCGGAGGAACCCGGTATCGATGGGGTCGCTCCGTAATCGAGGCCCTCGGTCAGGTGAAAAAGGCCGCCGCCGTCGCCAATGCCGACAACAACCTGCTTCCCGACGACATTGCCCAATTCATGATTCGTTCTGCCGACGAAGTGATCGAGGGAAAGCTCGATGATCAGTTCCCGCTCGGGGTCTGGCAATCCGGTTCGGGAACCCAGACGAACATGAACGCGAACGAGGTGATCGCCAACCGGGCCAACGAGCTCGCCGGTGGTGAAGTGGGCACCAAAGACCCAGTTCACCCGAACGACCACGTGAACCTCAGCCAATCGAGCAACGACGTGTTCCCAACCGTCATGCACCTCACGATCCGCCTGGCGATCCTGGATCGCCTCATCCCCGAGCTCGAGTCGCTTCGTGGCACTTTGGCCGCGAAACGCGATCAGTTCGCAGAGGTGACCAAGGTCGGTCGTACCCACCTTCAGGACGCCGCACCCCTGACTGTCGGCCAGGAGATGTCGGGCTGGATGGCGCAACTCGATGGTGCCACCGCCGGGCTTCGAATCGCCGAATCCCGCCTGGCAACCCTGACCATCGGGGGTACCGCTGTGGGCACCGGACTCAACTCGCCGCTGGGATTTTCGGGCGAAATGGTGGCACAGCTGAGTGAGCAGACGGACCTCGAATGGCTGGTCACGCCAAATCATTTTGCGGGATCCTCCGCACACGATGCCGTGGTGGCCGCGAGTGCTGCGCTCCGCACGGCGGCGGGCGCACTCATCAAGATCGGAAACGACATCCGCTGGCTGGCCTCCGGGCCCCGCGCCGGGATCGGGGAACTCATTCTCCCGGCCAATGAACCCGGCTCGAGCATCATGCCGGGCAAGGTCAACCCGACCCAGATCGAAGCGCTGACCATGGTGGCGGTTCATGTGTTCGGCAA
Organism: Actinomycetes bacterium; assembly: GCA_030621865.1. Lineage (GTDB taxonomy): Bacteria > Actinomycetota > Acidimicrobiia > Acidimicrobiales > Microtrichaceae > JAHRAZ01. Next base: position 6,335 of record JAUXGW010000114.1, on the reverse strand, counting down.
CGACGCGGCGGTGGCCTTCGCCGGCAGTCAGGGCAGCTTTCAACTGAACACCTACAAGCCACTGATGCTGTTCAGCACCCTCGACAGCATCGATCTGCTCGCTGACGCAGTGCGCTCATTTCACCGATTGTGCATCGCGGGCATCGACATCAACCGGGATCGCATCGAAACCAATCTGGCCGACGATCTGATGCTCGTCACCGCCCTCGCTCCCCACATCGGATACGAAGACGCTGCACACATCGCGCAGGATGCAGAGCGCCTCGACATCTCGCTGCGGCAAGCTGCGATCGACTCGGGACGGGTCACAGCCGGCCAGTTCGACGCCTGGGTCGACCCCGCAGCCATGACACACCCAGATGCGCCTCCCCCTCTTCCGTGATTGACGCCACCGGCCTCAGACGGCCGAAACGATGCCGATGAGGGTGTCTTGCGGATCGGGCTCATCGAACATCGGCCGGAGGTTCACTGAACCTTCGGCATTGACCGCGGCCAGCAGAACGGTGTCATCGGGAGCCGGATTCGCCACCACTTCGATCATGGATCCGGCTTCGAGACTGTCCTCGAGTGCCTCGCGGGTGATCTGGCCACCGAAGGGCATGGTGCTCCACCGGCGGGGGATCTCACCCTCCAGGGATGAGATCCGGGCGTCCGGGACCCACATCACCATCTTGCGTTCAATCCCTTCGATCACTTGATCCACGATCAGCGTGGTGATCACATCGGAGCGGGCGGACACGATCACGCGTTCAAGGGGTGTCTGTCGATATGCCTCGGACAGATCTTCGCTTTCATCGCGCACAGACACAGTGGCCAGGTTGGGTCCCAACCCGACGGCGGTGAGTTCTTCAGTGGCGATCAGAAGAGTCGGAACTCCGGCTTCCGCCAGACAGTTTCCGAACGGAAGCAGCCACGGGTCATCACCAATCAGCCCGATACCTCTTGGAGGCGGATCAGCAACGCCGAGCAGGTGGGCAACTGGCTTGGCCGTGAGCGCGTAGGTCACGCCGGTGCCGAAGATCACACCGAATACCACTGGCAGCAGGAAGTCCGTGTCGTAACCACCCTTGCTGAGGGTTTCGCCGAACTGCGCGGCCGTGGCAGCCGCCACGATACCGCGCGGATCCATCCAGCCGACCATGGCCCGTTCACCGCCGGTCAGCGGTGTCCGCCACAACGACAGGGCGGCTGAGAGGGGACGGAGAATCAGCACGAGCACCGCGACGATCAGAGCCACGGGTACGGCGTATTCCCAGACTTCTCCGATCTCCACCAACGCCCCGAGAAGAATGAACAGTATTCCGATGATCAACACTTCGAGTGTCTCGCCGAAGCCGCTGATCCGTTTGGTGGCCACAGCGGTCTGATTGGCAGCGACGAATCCCATCGTTACCGTGGCGAAGAGCCCGGCCTCGGACAACAGGATCTCTGCGACCCCGAAGGCGAGGGTCGCAAAGAGAAGTGCCACGGCCGCCTCCATGTTGTCGGTCAGCAGGAAGCGCGACATCACGAACACGAGCAGACCGGCGGCCGCAAAACCCACGATCACCCCGAGGCCGAGTCGCGCAGACATCTGAAACACCGGATGAACTCCGCCACGAGCTGATCCGAGCAGGAGGTTGAGGACCACCACACCCAACGTCGCACCGATCGGATCGAGGGTTGTTCCCTCCCAGAGCAAGACTTTGCCGGTCGGCTCCTTCAGGCGGACCACCTCCAGCAGTGGACCTACCACCGTTGGACCGGACACAACCAGAATCGCCCCGACCATGAACGCCAGATTGTTGGAGATGTCCAGGAAGGTAGTGGCCGCGAGAGTCCCGCCGATGAAGGTCACCGTCAACCCGAGAGAGACGAGCCGGGCCACCGAACTGCGGGCCTCCCCGGGAAGGTCGCTAACTCGCAACTGCAGCCCGCTCTGGAACAACTGGAGGCTCAACAGAAGCGTGACAAGGGGAAACAGAAGGTCACCGAACATCTCCACGGGTTTCACCAGCCCGAGCACGTCACCGGCCAGCAATCCTGCCGGCAACAGCAACAACAATGACGGAATGCCTGTGCGGCGGCCTGCCCACTGTGCGCCGACACCGAACACGACGATCGTCACCAGACCAATGATTGCCTCGTTCTCACTCATTCATTCATGATCCACTCTGGACACGCGCGATCGCGGGATTCGGGACGATCGGAAGCCATACCTCATCACACACCGCGGCATCTCGGCCGCGCTCGGCGGTCGGCGGGTCTCTTGTGGCAGCATGGGCGCCACACGAGACAGGCGCAGTGAGCGCGCCGAGGAGGACCCATGACGGACATCGACGTCACCTGGAACCTGGACGTTGCCGGCGCCCAGCAACTGGAGGATGCAATTGCGGACCTCAGTGGCCAGGTGGCGATCAACCTCACCGACACCGCGTTCGTGGCATCCAGTGGGCTGCGCGTGCTGCTCAAACACGCACAGCGATTCTCCGATGAAGGCGGGGTACTGGTGGTCTGTGGAGCGAACCCGACCGTGGCTGAAGTCTTTCAGATCTCGGGATTCGACACGATCATCGATTCGTACGCCGGGATCGAAGAAGCTCGCGCTGCGCTGGGCGATGACTGACCGGAGTTGTCCGGGTAGAAGCGGCGTGAGCACTCCCGGCTTCACCGCGGACGAATGCGCTCTCTCGTCGGAAGCGGAGAATCCGTGACCCCGAAACGCTCGAGATTTGCACCACTGAGACTCCGGACTCTCCGGTCACAGTTGCTGGTCGGAGGATTTGCCGTCGTGCTGCTCTCCAGCCTGTTGGCAATCACCCTGTTCACGATCGCCCGGAACTCCATGGAGACCTTGGCGTTCGATCAGTTGCGCTCTGTGAGGGAATCCAAGGCGTCATCGATCGAGTCCGAGCTCCGGTTGATCGGATCCCAGCTCGACACACTCGCGTCGTCACCAGGGGTCAAGGACGCGATGGTGCGGTTCACCGATGCATTCGACGGGTACTCCTCGGTCGAGGGACACACCGGCGACTACAAACATGTGGAGAACTACTACCGCTTCGAGTTCCTGCCGCGTGTCGACGATCCCGACGAGACCGAGACGAACAAAGTGGATTACTACGCCCCAGGTGATGAGCCGGCGAAGGCACTACAGGAGACCTACATCGTCGACAATCCATTCCCTGTCGGCGAAAAGGACAAGTTCGAAACCGCCGAGGACGGCTCGACCTATGACGGCGTCCACACCCAGTACCACGACTTCTTCTCCCGGTTCCTCGACAATTCCGGTTTCTATGACCTGTTCCTCATCGACAACGACGGCAACATCGTCTACACGGTGTTCAAGGAGGTCGACTTCGCCACCAACCTCAAAGGTGGACCGTACGCCGACTCTGGACTCGGCGAGGTCTGGGATGAAGCCGATTCCACACTCACGAGCTCCATCGTCGATTTCGCGCCGTACACACCCAGCTACAACCAGCCGGCAGCGTTCCTGGCCCAGCCGGTCATCGTCGACGGCGATCACGTCGGCACTGTCGCGGTCCAGGCGCCGGTCGACCAGATCAACGAGATCATGACTAATGACGAGAAGTGGGAGGCCATCGGTCTGGGCGACTCGGGCGAGACCTACATCGTGGCTGCGGACGGAACGATGCGCAACGATTCACGATTCCTCGTCGAGGAACCAGAGAACTACTTCACGGCAATCGAAGAGGCGGGTGTGCCCGAAGAGACGATCGACGCGATCAACCAGTTCGACTCGAGCATCGGGCTTCAGGAAGTGGACACCGAAGGAACGCGTGACGCACTCCTCGGCAACACCGGCGAGCAGATCTTCTCCGACTACCGCGGGGTTTCGGTGCTGTCCAGTTACCGACCGCTCAACATGCTGGGTCTCGACTGGGTGATCATGAGCGAGATTGATGATGCCGAAGCCTTCAGCGCAGCCAACTCACTGCGGACCGTGGCGTTGCTGACGATCGGCGGCGGAACCCTGATCCTGTTCGCGGGGATCTTCATCGCTTCGGGTCGAATCACCCGGCCACTCGCCCAACTCGAAGTTGCAGCCGACGACCTGGCTCACCACGACTTCTCACCGGATGCACCAACTGACTCATTCGCGCCCGAATCGAACCTCACAGCGGTCGCCGAACGCCCGGACGAGATAGGCGACCTCGCCCGGTCTTTCACGGCGATGCGAAATGATCTGACCACCTCGGTCGGGGCGACGATTGCTGCCACTCAGGCCAAAGAGGCGATCGAATCGGAACTGAACGTCGCGGCCGAGATCCAGATGGCGATGCTGCCCCTCACGTTCCCGGACTTCCCCGAGGTCACGGAGTTCGTGATCCACGCCAGGTTGATACCGGCAAAGGAAATCGGTGGAGACTTCTACGAGTTCGGTTTCGTCGACGCCGATCACTTCTTCTTCTGCGTCGGTGACGTCTCCGGCAAGGGTATTCCCTCCGCACTCTTCATGGCCGCCATCAAGACCCTCATCCGGTCCGGCGCGATCCAGGGTGAGGAACCATCCGCGCTTCTGACCCGCATCAACAGTGAACTGGCACGCGAGAATCCCCAGTTCATGTTCGCAACCGTGTGGTTCGGAGTGCTGGACCTCCGAACCGGCTCGGTGAAGTTCGCCAACGGTGGACACAACTTTCCGTTCGTCATCTCCGACGGATCCACGGTGCAGGTGCAGGAGGTCCACGGCCCGCTGGTGGGTCCGATCAAGGGCGCTTCATGGCAACAGGGCACCCTCCAGATAGGAATCGACGACAAGCTGGTCGTGTACTCCGACGGGGTGACCGAGGCGATGGACCCCAGCGATGAGCAGTTCGGCGACGACCGACTCGAGGCCATCCTCTCGGAACACCCCGAACTCTCCCCGGTCGAACTCACCGCCGAGATCGTGGACAACGTCATCGACTGGGAGCAGGGAGACAGATCCGACGACGTGACCGTACTGGTGTTGGAGTACGTCGAGGCACGACGGGTACCCCAATTCGAGATGACGATGCCAACCACCCCGGGGGAAGAACTCTCCGACGCCATCGTGGCCGACATCGCCGCGCTCAACGCAAACCTTGGGGCGTTCGCGACCTCCCAGGAGGTCTCCGATGACGTCGCCGGCCGGCTTCAGACCGCGCTCGACGAACTGCTCGTGAACGTCGCCTCCCACTCCGGAGCCACGGCGGTGACCGTGAAAGCCTGGCTCGACGACGACAACATCTCGGTTGAGGTGACTGATGACGGAACACCGTTCAACATCATGGATGTCCCGGTGCCCGACACCAGCGGCTCCCTCTCAGAACGCCAGGTTGGTGGCCTCGGGCTTCACATGGTCCGATCCCTGATGGACGAAGTCTCCTATGAGAGGATCGGCGACCGTAATGTTGTCACAGTCGTGAAGCGACTGGGCGAGACAACATGAAGCCACGGGAGACAACATGAAGCCACGGGAGACAGCATGAGGATCAAGAGGGCGCTGCTTGCCACCGGAGCCGGGGTGGGCGCCGGCCTGGCCTGGGTGGCGGCGAAGGACCTTACGTCGGGTGATCCCATCCGGGCCCGTTTCCCCGTGGCGTACTGGGGTCGCTGGACGGGACAACATCTGGGACCGTTGCTGCGGCAGTACATCGTGGCGGCCGATGAGGATGAACGGCCGTTCTCCAGAGTGGAGCGCGACTGGATCCGCCACACAGCCACACGCAAGACGAACACCGTGGGGTTCGGATCACAATACGATTACGAGAAGATCGGATCGGTTGCCTTCACCCCGAAGACGTTCACCAACCCGACAACGATCACAGAGCAGGTCGGCACCGGATACCGCCGGGTCATCGGTGGTCGCGGCACTCCGCCCGTGGTGATGGACAAGTTCATGTACATATCCGGCATGAGTTACGGGGCACTTTCCGAACGGGCCGTCACTGCACTCAACATTGGCGCACGGGGCTCCGGCGTGTGGCAGAACACCGGCGAGGGCGGCCTCTCGGATGCTCACCTGCACGGCGGAGGCCTGATCTCGCAGATCGGTACGGCCAAGTACGGAATACGCAACAACGATGGCTCACTGAACGAACATCTGCTTGCCGAGGTGGCCGAACATGACGAAGTGAAGATGTTCGAGCTGAAACTCGCCCAGGGCGCAAAACCGGGGAAAGGTGGCATTCTTCCGGCAGCCAAGATCACCCAGGCCATCAGTGACATTCGCAAGGTGCCGATGGGTCAGGACGCGGTCAGTCCCCCTCGACATGCCGAATTCGGTGACGTCGCAGGCCTCTTCGATTTCCTGGATCGGTTGCGTTCGATCACCAACAAGCCGGTAGGGGTGAAGATGGTTATCGGCA
>JAUXGW010000289.1 GCA_030621865.1 Actinomycetes bacterium | reverse complement strand
GTGCTCCGAATTGATGCAGCAGATGACCTCAACGAACTCGCTGCGCACCTCTCGGATGTGCTCAGCGAACCGCTCGCCGATCCCATGACACCGGAGTGGATCGTGGTGGTCTCCGCCGGCATGCAGCGGTGGCTGTCGCTGGAGCTGTCGCGACACTTGGGGACATCAGGTCCAAACGCCGGAGACGGTGTGGCCGCCAACATCGACTTCCTCTTTCCGGGTGGCCTGACCCGTCGGGTTCTCCGTCCCGGCGCAGATCGAACTTCCGATCCATGGGAGCTCGACCGGGTGGTCTGGGCGGTGCTCGAGGTTCTCGACACGGCCGCGGCCGGTGAGGGCGACCCGCGCCTCGGGCCGCTGAACCGATTGGCTCGCGGTGTCACCAACTGGGGACGCGCCCGCCGCCTGGCCGACTTGTTCGACCGCTACATTGCCCACCGGCCGGACATGATTCGGGCTTGGGCGGCTGGCCGGAACGTGGACGGAGTTGGGCAGCCGATACCGGACCGAATCGCCTGGCAACCGCACCTGTGGCGCCTCGTCAGGGACCGGATCGGATTCCCGAGTCCACCAGAATTGATGCCGGAGCGCCTGGCTGCACTCCGGGAAGGCGAATGCCCCGATGAGGTTCCCGAGCGGATCTCATTGTTCGGCCTCACCACGATCCCGGGAGGAGCACCCTTCCTGGACCTGCTTGATGCCCTGGGCACACAGCGCGATGTCCATCTGATGCTGCACCAGACCTCGGCTGTGCTGACCAGTCGGGTTCGCGAAACGTTGGGTGCCCTCGGAGAAGCACTTCGCATCCGCTCCGATGATCCTTCGGTCGCAGTCGCTGCACACCCCTTGCTGCGTTCGTGGGCCAGACCCGCTCGCGAAGGAGTGGCCCTGTTGGGAAACCGCCTCGATGCGATACCCCTGGAAATCCCGGGCGCCGATGACGATTCCGCCGGCGACACCGAAGAACCGATCACACTGCTGAGCCGGGTCCAGGCCGACCTGCGCGCTGACGTCGCACCCGTGGGCGATTTCGTCCCCGCAGCCGATGACCATTCGATTCAGATTCACTCTTGTCACGGTGACACCCGTCAGGTGGAAGTACTCCGTGACCAGATCCTCCATCTGCTTGCTGATGACTCCACCCTCACCGAAGACGACATCATCGTTCTCTGCCCGGATCTCGATGATTTCGCTCCCCTCATCGAATCCGTGCTGGGTCCCGCCGCCGGGACCATGGACTCGGCCCGCCAAGGTGCTGGCCCGCCAAGCCTCAGGTACCGCGTGAGCGACCGGTCGCTCCGTTCCTCCTATCCCCTGCTCGGCGCCCTCGGTGCATTGGTGGAACTACTGGCCAGCAGGTTCTCCGATGCCGCCGTCCTCGACTTCGTCAATCTGGCGCCGGTCAGAGCACGGTTCGACCTGGATGACGAAGCGCTTGCCACCCTGGCTGACTGGGTGGACAAGGCGAACACCCGTTGGGGACTCGATGGATCCCACCGCGAACAGTGGAGTATTCCCGCCGAGTACGAAATGGGCTCGTGGAGAAAGGCCCTGGACCGCCTCCTGCTCGGCATTGCCGTCAGTGACGACGCGGCGGGCCTTGCGCCCAGCGAAATCCTGCCGATTGCCGTCGAGGGAAGTGATGCTGCCGTGGCCGGACGATTCGCCGAACTCCTTGGACGACTGTCCCGGCTCTGCACCGAAGTGAGCAAAGCTCGACCTGCAGGTGAATGGGTCACGCTCCTTCAGAGTGCCGCCGAAGATCTGTTTGCCACCGATCCCCGAATGCAGTGGCAGGAGCATCGGCTGTCCAGTGTGCTCACAAGCATTGCCGAGAACGCAATACAGGATGGCCGGCCGAGCGACGTCAACCTCACCTTGTCCGATGTGCGTCACCTGCTCGGAGATCAGCTCGGAGGTTCGGCCGGGCACACTGATTTCTTCAGGGGCGGAGTCACGTTCTCCACCCTGACCCCGCTTCGAGGTATCCCTCATCGAGTCATATGCCTGCTGGGCATGGACGAGACAGCATTTTCCGCCGCTGCGGTGGATGGTGATGACCTGCTGGCCATCGATCCTTTCGTCGGAGATCGCGACCGTCGGGCAGACGCCCGGCAAGCCCTCCTGGACACGATTCTGGCGGCCAGGGAATACCTCATCATCCTGCGCAATGGACACAGCGTGGTCACCAATCAGCCAGTCCCGGCTGCTGTGGCAGTCGCGGAACTGCGCGACGTCGTGGCCGACACCGTCCACCCGGATTTCCGCAAGGCATTCCTCGATCGATTCACGGTCCTCCATCCCCGTCAGCGCTTCGATGAACGCAACTTCTTCGCCACGGAGTCGCCGTCCAAGGACTCCAACCGAAGCGGACCGTGGAGCTTCGATCCTCTGGCGCGCGCCGGCGCTGCCGCACGCAGATCGAATGCGAAACCCACACCGTTTCTTTCCGGCCGGTTGCCCGAACACGATGAGACCGTGATCCCGCTGGCCGACCTTCGGGAATTCCTGATCCACCCGCCGAAGTACTTCCTTCGCCGGAAGCTGGAGATCACGGTCCCGAAGGCCCCATCGCGCAGCGACGGCAAGCTCGTGGAACCAACCCCGGGATCCAGTGGCATCCCGCGTGCAGCTGACGGCCGTGACCTGCTCCTCGACCTCGGCACTCTCGAGAATTGGGGAGTGAAGAACCGAATGCTCGAACATCTACTGGCGGGTGGCGACCACGAATCCTTCCTCCGCAGGGAGCGAGCCGGCGATCTCCTCCCGCCCGGCCGTCTGGCCCAGAGCGCACTCGACGCCGCTTCGGAAGAGGTAGAACCTCTCCTCGCTGCGCTTGATGCTCTCGGGGCCCTCCGGTCCCCGGCGGCCCATCTGGCTGTCGACATCACGCTGCCAAGTGGTACCCGCCTCGTCGGAACCGTCCGCGACGACGGTGGATTCCGGCCGGGGCCGATCGACGTGACGGTTTCCAAACGCAAGGA
>JAUXGW010000235.1 GCA_030621865.1 Actinomycetes bacterium | reverse complement strand
CCGACCACCTTCATGCCGGAAAGCAGAATGTCGTTGATGATTGTCAGAGGTTCGAATCCTTCGGTGAGCGCCTCATCGAGTTCTTCGCTCAGGCCGTTGCGGTCACCGTCGATGATGCGCTGGCTCAGACGTTTGTCGACCGGCCAGTCCGTGCGGTCCTCCACGGGGCCGGTTGAGACGGTGACGTCCTCAAAGACCTCGAGGAGTTTCGCGAGAGGATCGTAGTTCTCGTTGCCGTCGCTCAGCGTGCCGGCAGTTCCGCGGCGGTCCCAGATGAGATCCATGCAGACGTCGCGCTGTTCTTCGGGAATGCGGTTCAGCGGAAGGATCTTGGCGGCGTGAACGATTGCCGAGTCGAGTCCAACCTCGGTGCATTCGTGCAGGAACACACTGTTGAGCACATGGCGGGGGGCCGGATTGAGTCCGAAGCTCACGTTGGACACACCCAGGGTGGTGTGAACACCCGGTAGTTCCTTGCTGATGCGCCGGATCGCTTCGATGGTTGCGATGGCATCGCCGCGCAGGTCGTCGTCTCCCGTGGACAATGGGAATGTCAAGGCGTCGAAGATGAGATCACTGGGCTCGAGGCCGTAGGTGTTCACAGCCAGATCGTGAATGCGATGAGCCACCCTCATCTTCCACTCGACGTCGCGGGCCTGGCCCTCTTCGTCTATCAGCAGGCAGATCACAGCCGCGCCGTAGGAACGGGCGAGCTTGAACACACGGTCCAGTCGGGAACCTTCGGCGAAGCCGTCTTCGAGGTTCGCCGAGTTGAGGATTGCTCGGCCGCCGAGCCACTTGAGCCCGGCTTCCATTACCTCCGGCTCGGTGCTGTCGAGGACGAGGGGAGCTGTGGTCTGGGTGGCGAACTGTTCGGCCACCATGTCCATGTCAACGGTGCCGTCCCGGCCGACGTAGTCCACGCACACATCGAGGATGTGGGCGCCCTGGCCGATCTGGTCCTTTGCCATGCGCACGCAGGCGTCGAGGTCTCCCTCGATGAGTGCTTCGCGGAAGGCCTTGGAGCCGTTGGTGTTCGTGCGCTCGCCAATGATCAGCAGGTTCGTGGCACCCGCTGCATCGTCCTTTTCGTGATCCGGGAAGATCACGGGTGAGTAGATCGAGGTTGTGCCATGTTCGAAGTCGACGACGCGAACGCCGGGTTCGTGATCACCGACCGCTTCGACCAGTTGGCGGATGTATTCGGGAGTGGTGCCGCAGCATCCGCCCACGATGCCGACGCCGTATTCATCCACGAATCGTTTTTGGTGAGCCACGAACTCCTCAGCGCCGAGGTCGTAATGCATCTTGCCGTCCACAACGGATGGCAGACCGGCGTTGGGCAGGCAGGAAATCGGCAGCCTGCTGTGTTGTGACAGGTGACGGAGGTGCTCGCTCATTTCTTCGGGACCCGTGGCACAGTTGATGCCCACCACGTCGGGTTTCATGGCGTCCAGAGCGATCAGGGCGGCGCCCATTTCGGTGCCGGGAAGCATCTGTCCCGTGAGTTCGATTGTCACCTGGGTCTGGAGGGGGACGTGGATGCCGAGTTCGTCCATCGCCAGACGGCAGCCGGCCATCGCGGCCTTGACTCCGAGCAGATCGAACTGGGTCTCGATGATGAGCAGATCCACTCCGCCTTCGAGAAGCCCGAGCGCCTGATCGGCGTACATGTCGCGGAGGTCATCGAATCGAATCTGGCCGAGTGTGGCGAATTTTGTTCCCGGGCCCATTGATCCGGCCACGAAACGGGGCCATTCGGGAGTGGAATACTCATCGGCGGCCGACCGGGCCAGCTCAGCGGCCTTGCGGCTCAGTTCCCGTGAACGGTCCGAAATTCCGTATTCACCGAGGGGTCCGGCGAAGGAACCGAATGAGTCGGTTTCCACCACATCGGCACCTGCTTCGAGGTATTCCGAATGCATCTGGCGGATGAGTTCCGGGCGGGTATCCACAAGGATGTCGGTGCAGCCGTCGAACTGCTCGCCGCCGAAGTCCTCTGCCGTGAGGTCCTGCTCTTGTAGCCATGTTCCAGCGGCCCCGTCGAAAATGACGATCTTCTGAGAAACTGCTTCGAGATAGGCCGACTTGTGGCCCGAGGATGTGAGTGTTTTTGGCCCCGCCATGATCGGTAGAGGGTACCGGTACCGGTCCCATTCACGCGAACCGCTTATTGGGCAATCTGCTGGTACATTTGGCCGAAATCTCTGGAGGCGATCATGGCCATGACAGACACACCATCCATTTACGAACTGACTGACCTCAGGACCGTAAGGATGCATGGACGCACGCTCGGACCCCTCTGTTTCCTGGCTCCTGAAGCCAAGCGCCTCAGCCATCTCGAGTGGAACAACTTCTCCGCCAAGCGGATCGCGCCTGTCATCGGCGCAGAGCTCACAGACCTGAAACTGAATGACCTCGATGATGAGGCGATGGCTGAATTGCGCCAGGCGATCCTCGACTACAAGGTCGTGGTGATCCCGAAGCAGGCCATCACAGCTGACGAGCAGATTGCGTTCTCACAACGGCTTGGCGAACTCGAGGTTCATCCCTTCGTCAGGGGAGACGATGAGCGGCCCGAGATCGTGCGGCTCGTGAAGGACGTGAAGACCGGTGGATATGAGAACAGCTGGCACAGCGATGTCTCCTGGCGAGAGTGCCCGGCGAGGTTCGGAATCCTGCGAAGTGTGGAGACTCCGGAGATTGGTGGCGACACTCTCTTTGCCGACATGTACTCCGTCTATGACGGCCTCACCGACGAGACGAAGGAGAAGGTCGAGGACATGGTGGCTGTGCACGACATGGCCAAAACGTTTGGGGTGGCCCTCAGCCCCGAGGACGCCAAGGCGTTCGGTGAGAAGTACCCACCCGCGGAGCACCCGGTGGTGCGCACCCACGACGAAACCGGGCGGCGACTCTTGTACGTCAACGCCATCTTCACGAGTCACATCCGGGACATGGATCGCGAAGCCTCGGACGAGCTGCTTCACTCGCTGATCATTGAGGCGGACAAGCCGGAGTACCAGTGTCGCGTCACCTGGGAAGACGACATGGTGGTGATCTGGGACAATCAGGCGGTCCAGCACTATGCCAATTCGGACTACTGGCCGAATGTCCGGGTGATGGAGCGCACAGCTGTGAAGGGCAGTCGTCCGGTCTGAGGCACCTGACCCAATAGCCTCGGGTACCTGATGAAGATCTACACCAAGACCGGCGACGATGGAACCACGGGACTCCTCTTCGGCGGTCGTGTAGCCAAGAACGATCCCGCTCCCGCCGCCTACGGTGACGTTGACGAGGCTCAGGCGGCCATTGGCGTCGCCCGAGCGCATTCACAGTCCGACTCGGAACTCAACGAGATTCTCGCCGGCGTGGAACGCGATCTCTGGGTGCTGATGGCCGAGTTGGCCACCGACCCGGCAAATCGTCACAAGCTCGCCGACGAACAGTCGCGGGTGACCCTGGCGATGGTCGAACGCCTGGAGCCGCTCATCGATGATGTCCAGAGCCGGTACGAGCCACCGAGGGAGTTCGTGGTTCCCGGTGAGGAGAAGGTCTCAGCCTTCCTGGATATGTCTCGCACCGTTGTTCGTCGGGCCGAGCGTTCGGCAATCGACGTCGCGCCTGCCGACTCACAGGTGCTGCCCTACCTGAATCGCCTTTCTGACCTGATGTTCGTTCTTGCACGCTGGCAAGAAGGCGGCTGGCGCGCCGCCAGGGACATCGCTGCCGGGGACGTTGCTGCCAAGGACGTTGCTGCCGGGGAGGCCGAGTGATTTCG
>JAUXGW010000229.1 GCA_030621865.1 Actinomycetes bacterium | reverse complement strand
TTGCTCCTGGTCATCTCCGGTGCTTCTGGGGTTTCCGGCTCGGTCATTCAATCCTCCGCGGGTGAGCGAACGGTATCCCGTGTTGCGGGTGGCCGCACACGGTTGGCCGTGGATGATCATCGAGCCCGGGTCGCATCGCCATCGGCATCGTTGTCGGCGATCGTTGCCAAGGACCGTTGCCAGGGGCCGTTGTCGGTGAATCATCCGCGGGTGTTAGATTACGCGAATTCACGGTACGGTCCCGAGAACGGGGCGTTGCGAAGGGGGCAAGCGTGGGAGCAGATATTCCACTGGTCGACTACCTGGTGCTGGGTGATGATCCACACCTCGAGGCGAACGAATGTGTTGCGTGTGGCGCAAGATTCTTCGACAGGCGAAACGCGTGTGCCTCATGCGGCGCGATCAACAGCGACGGATCGGGATTCAAGCGGGTTGAACTCCCTGCCACGGGCGAGTTGACTGCTTTCACGATTGTCTCCTTTGCGGCTCCCGGGATTGACGTTCCGTTCGTTGCCGGAGTGGTGGATTGTGGCGGGACCTCGGTACGGGCGAACATCGTCAACGTTTCACCTGACCCGGAACATGTGGCCACGGGCATGCAGGTCAGCTTCACCACATTCGGCATCGGTGAGGACTCCGAGGGCACCGAAGCCATCGGTTTCGGATACGAGCCGGTCGACGAAGAACTGCGGATCACAGAGGACGCAACCGAAAAAGCGGAGGCAAATTCATGAGCGACGTAGCCGAGGCATCGAGTTCTGCTGGGGCAACCAGTCAGACCGGAGCAGCCAGTGACCAGATGTGGATCGTCGGAATCCACATGACGAAGTTCGGCAAACGGCCCGATGACGATGTTGTGGACCTCGCATCCGAAGCCGCTCTCGGCGCTCTGGCAGATGCGGGCATGACCGTGAAGGACGTGGGCGTTCTGGCGGCCGGCAACCTGATGTACGCCGCGCATGGCGTGGGCCAGATGCTCCAGAAACAGATCGGTCAGACGGGCATTCCCGTGTACAACGTGGTCAACGCCTGCGCCACGGGTGCCACGGCATTGCGAACCGCGATCATGTCGGTGCGATCGGGTGAGGCAGACGTGGGCCTTGCCGTGGGAGTGGAGAAGATCGCCGGTGCCGGACTGTTGTCCGGCGGATCCCGCGCGTCCGACTCACCCACTTGGGAGGCGAGCGGCCGGTTCGGGGCGGTGGCGCCGATAGATGGTCGCATCGGCACCGAGATCATGCCGGGGGTGTTCGCCCAGATCGGCATGGAGTACGGCCACCGTTACGGCGGAGCCGACTTCGAGTTGTTCGCCCGAATCTCGGAGAAGAATCATGGCAACTCGGTGCTCAACCCGCTGGCTGCATACAGCAAGGCCATGAGCCTCGAGCAGATCATGGGCGACGTGATGATTGCCTATCCCAACACCCGCCCGATGTGCTCGGCCAACTGCGATGGTGCGGCGGCGGCGGTGGTGGTCAACGGCGCGACACTCAAGAAGCTGACAACGGAACAACAACGGCGGGCCGTGAAGATCTCCGCCAGTGTCCTCACCACCGATCCGTGGGAGGAGGCGTGTCAGATCCTCCCCAACGTGAATACCCTCACCAAGAATGCTGCTGCAACGGCCTACGAAGCGGCCGGTGTCGGTCCGCAGGACCTTGACCTGGTGGAACTGCACGACTGTTTCGCCACTGCCGAACTGGTGCATTACGACAACCTCGGGCTTTGTTCCGAGGGCGGAGCGGTGGACTTCTTCGAATCAGGTGCGCCGTTCCGTGACGGGTCCATGCCGGTGAACGTCTCGGGTGGCCTTGAATCGAAGGGACATCCGATAGCGGCGACGGGTATTGCCAACATCTGGGAGGTTGCCACCCACATGCGGGGAGAGGCGGGCGACCGTCAGATCGAAGGCGCAAAGGTTGGCCTCGCCCATGTGATCGGGTTGGGAAGTGCGTGCGGTATCCACATTCTGGAACGAGCCGCCTGATTCGGATGACCCTCGGAACTGGGTGACCTTCTGGCCCGGCTGGCCGTTTGATCAGGGTGATCCTGTCGACCCCGCCGGCCCTCTGACCCGTGTTATCCAGTTGTCCGGATGGCCCCTCTGAACTGGGTGACCGTTGACCCGGCTTGCCCTTGATCCGGGTGATCCCGTTCTCTGGGTGACCCGTGCAGCGTGAGCCTCAGTCTGTGGCTTCGCGGAGGTGCCGGTTGTTGCGCGGCTCCTGACGCGTTTTCATGTCTGTGATCTGACGGATCATGTCGTCGCGCACCTCAGTGAGGGCTGCGTCGAAATCCGGTATGTGGGAAGTGGCGATTATCGGCTCGTGGCGCGCGATCCAGGCTTCAAGAGTCGTTTGCATGCTGGCTTCGTCGCGTCCCTTGACGGAGAGTTGCATGTCCACCGAGTCGGCGGGGAATGACCTCAGACGAGCATTGAGTTTGTCGAACAGGGAGAGCACATGGTCTCGTTCGTTTTCCTTGACTCCGTGAGCGAGTCGCAGCGAGTGATCGATTGTCGCTGGGTTGTCTGGCTTGTTCATTCAGGGGTCTCCATTCACCACATCGCGGTGGGTGTCGTACGGACCAATTCTAATGCCCGGTCAGGAGATGTAACCCAGTCGGGGGATCTCGTGGCGGCGAAAGAGGGCCACCGTGGTCCCGAATGCGGGTGCCCAGCCGTCCAGTGGGGGATGTCGTGGCGGCGAAAGAGTGCGATCGTGGCCCCGAATGCGAGTGCCCAGCCGCTCGGTCAGGGGATGTTGTGGCGGCGAAAGAGGGCCACTGTGGTCCCGAATGCGGGTGCCCGGCCGTTCGGTCAGGAGATGTCGTGGCGACGAAATAGTGTGATCGTGGCCCCGAATGCGAGTGCCCAGCCGCCGACGAGAACCAGATACTGGGCGGGCATGCCGTTGGTCAGGGGATCATCCGCTGTTCCGTAATAGAACGGTGAGGCCCACTGGACCCATTCGAGTGACTCGGCCACGCTCGCTACCACGCTGAACAGGTATCCGATCAACGCCACGCCGAATCCGACGCCCATTGCGAATCCCTTGTTTCCTTTCACGGCTCCGGCCGCGAATGAGAGTTGTCCGGAGAATCCGGCGATCAGGATCGTGCCGATGGTGGCTGCGATCAGGTTGCCGAGTCCGATGTTCAGATCGATGAGCTTTCCGACTCCGTAGATGAGTGCATCGGTCAGCACTCCCATGCCGACCAGTGCGATCACCATGGACGCGGTCTTCTGAACAACGGCGCTGGTGCGCGTCACCGGGTAGGAAAGGACCAATTCCAGAAGGCCCGACTCTTCATCGCCCGCCAGCAGGGCAGATGCCATGGCAGTTGCCAGCGAGATCAGGATGAACGGAAGGAACATCGTGAACAGGTAGGTGTTCAGGTATCCGGCCGGAGTCGTGAAAGCGGCGAAGGCCTCTTCGCCACCGAAGAGGGCTTGCAGACCCTCCGGGTAACTCTCGGCGAGAGTCGCGAACTCCTCGTTGTCCTCGATGACCGGCCAGATGGCCAGGATCATTCCGACGTAGAGCGTGAGGCCGATCGCCCACCAGGTAAGGCTGGTTCGTCGATTGGCCAGGGTGCGGCGAATCAGCAGTGTCGAACTCATGCGGCACCTTCACCATCGGCACCTTCACCGTTGGCACCTTCACCATCGGCACCTTCACCACTGGCACCTTCACCATTGGTGTCGTCGTCAGATCCCGATTTGGTGGTGCCGTCAGAGTCGGTGCGCCCGGTGTCGCGGGCGGACCGTGGTGTCTTGTCATCTCCGGCTTCGCCAGTGCCCGGTTCCGTGTCGTCGAAATCTGTGGTTCCGGACCCTCCCGCGTAGTACGACAGGAAGATCTCTTCCAGATCGGCCTGTTCGCTCA
>JAUXGW010000040.1 GCA_030621865.1 Actinomycetes bacterium | reverse complement strand
CTGGGGAGTTGGTGCTGCCGCCGGTTCAGCTGATCAGCCGTCGACCGCGTCCAGAAACGCCGGTCGTTCGCCGCCGCCGTGCAGCCAGATCGAACTGCCGGTCACATAGCCGGACAGCGGAGAAGCGAGCCACCGGCATGCCTGAGCCAGGTCCTCGGGTGTGCCAAGTCGACCCAGGGGCACTGTCGCCGCCACGCGGTCGATCGATTCCTGATCCCCATAGTGGAGTTCGGCCTGTTCGGTCTGGATCAGCCCTGCAACGATCGCTGCCACCCGCACTTTCGGCGCCCACTCGACCGCGAGGGATTCCGTCAGGCTCAGCAATCCCGCCTTCGCAGCTCCGTAGGCGGCAGTTCCGGGAGAGGGTCTGGTTGCCGACACCGAGGCAATGTTGATGATCACACCTCCGTCGGCCGACTGCATGTGGTAGTTGGCTCGCTGGGCAACGTGCAGTGGAGCGAGCAGGTTGAGACGAATGATGGACTCGCTGAATCGGGGCGAGGCAGTCGCCGCCTCAGCGGGCGGTGCACCACCGGCGTTGTTGATCACGGTGTTCAGGCCACCGAACGCTTCCACGGTGGCGTCAACCAATGCCGCGGCCTGATCGGGGTCCCTGACGTCGGCCGCCGTGAAGTTGGCGATCCGCCCGTTGGCGGTCGGAAGTTGTTCGGGTTCCGAGCGTCCGCAGGTCATCACGTCGGCTCCCCATCCGAGGAACCTTTCCACCAGGACTCTGCCGATTCCCTTGGTTCCACCAGTGATCAGAACTGCGTAGTCGGTGAGGTCTAGGCCTGCGGTCGTGGTGGCTGCCGGATTCTCAGTCATGGCGCGGACCATATACCGTCAGTGCAGAACCTGACACATACCCGCGGTGAGTTGACCAGACGAGGTCGCTCTGCGGGCCATCTGCTCTGAAGGGACATACGGATGGGCTTTTCAGTTGAAACCTCCGACGGCATTGCGGAGTTGGTGATGGATCACCCACCGGTCAACGCGCTCACCGTGGCCGGCTGGTTCGAACTTGCACGGCAAATTGACGAGATCGGAGCAGACCCCGAGGTCGGGGTACTCGTGCTCCGCGCCGTTGGCAAGGGATTCAACGCCGGAGTGGACATCAAGGAGATGCAGAACTCCGAGGGATTCGAAGCCCTCATCGGTGCCAACCGCGGGTGTTTCGCGGCCTTCAAGTCGGTTTATGAGTGTGAGGTCCCGGTGATAGCCGTGGTCCACGATTTCTGCCTCGGCGGCGGAATCGGCCTGGTGGGAAACGCCGACATCGTTGTGGCGGCGGAGGGAGCAAGGTTCGGGTTGCCGGAGGTGAATCAGGGGGCCCTGGGAGCGGCCACCCACCTGGCCCGACTGGTCCCGCAGCACAAGATGCGCGAGATGGTCTACACAGCGGACACCATCACGGCTGAGGAGATGGCTCAGTGGGGATCGATCTCGCGGGTCGTTCCCGAAGGTGAGGTACGCGAGGCTGCCATGGAGATTGCAGAAAAGATCTGTGTCAAGAGCCGCACGGTGATTCGCGCGGCCAAGGAATCCCTCAACGGAATCGATCCCGTGGACGTGAACCGCAGCTACCGTTTCGAGCAGGGATTCACCTTCGAATTGAACCTCACGGGCGTGTCCGATGAGGCACGGGAGGCGTTCGTGGACAAACGTGAGGCGAAATTCACAGAGTGAAATCCGCTCGGCCGGTGTAATCCCATCGGGTCTGCGCAGTCGGCGCGGAACTGCGAGGTCGTCCGGCTCAGCGCATGAGAAGCCGGCTGTGAACGGTCCCCTGTTCGTCGGCTCAACTCAGGGTGGTGCTGGGTGCCTCCTGGCACATTGCGACGGTTGTTTCTCCGTAACTCGTGACCGCGTCGTTGAACTCGGGAGTCATCGATGCCGGACCGAGAAGGAACCAGCTCGGATCGAAGCTGTTCTCTTCGCCTTCGGCAGTCAGGTCGCTGGCGGTCTGGCGGAACAGTTCCGCACTCGAGGCCTCGTCCGGCCCCATGGAGTCGGCCCACGCCACGATCAACTCGGCAGTTATCCGCGTGCGGGCGCTGGTCTGTGCAGCATTCGTGGGTGACGGCAGGCCGTTCATCGCCTCGAACGCGTTCAGGAGTTGGCACCGGTCCGCGCCGGCCCCCTCGATCAAGCCGCGGAGGGAGCTCACGGTGGACGCGTATTGATCGTCCGACAGGGTCGTTGTGGTGATGTCGGTGTTCGCTTCAGGGACTGAATTGCCCATCAGGGGGGCCGCCACCGTCGCGACCACACCTGCGAGCAGGGCCAGCGCGGCTATGCCTGCGCCGATCTTCACCTTGAGGCTCGGCGGGCGCACTCCAGTCCTCGTGCTCCGTTTGCTCATTTCATGCCCTCCCAGGCGTTCGCTTCGTCGTGTGGCACCGGTTGGTCTTCGGTGCTCCGGTCAGGTGTTTGTACGGCCCGGCGACCTTTTTCACTGATCCGCCGCATCCACGGTGCATTCGGTGATCGCCGCAGTCATCCATGCCTGAGTGCCGTCCCGATAGTCGTCGGTGGCCGGCGTGTCCGGTCCGGCACCCGCCAGGTCCAGTGAGGCTGGATCGTAGGACACCTCGATTGCGTAGTCCTCGATGCCCTCTGCGGACGAGCGAAGAAGATTGGATGTCTCGGTGTCGCCAGTTGTCGATGCCATCTTGTCCAACTGAAGGAGCAACGCGTTGATGGCCATTTCCGCTTCGTCAGGCGTGCTGGGTTCGACCACCGGAACCGCGCGAGATGCCGAAAAGACTTCACAAGTCTCCCCGGCTGCCTCCATTTGAGTCATGAACTCGGTGACCTGTGCGGTGAAATCAGGTTCAACGCCGGGTGTTGTGGCGGTGGAACCCTGATCCGCCGAATCCTCCGGGTTGTCCCCGTTGGAGGTGGACTCGTCATTGGTGGTGCAGGAGGTGAATGCGGCGGCAACGATGGTGAGCAACAACAACGTTACGGCGTGTTTCGCAAGCCGCCGGGCGAAGGTGGTGTCGCGGTTGCTGCTTTGATTCACGTGGGTCCTTGCCGTCGGTGGCCGACGCGGGGGTGCCGGGCTGTTGAAGATTATGGCAGGGGTCAGTCCGGAGGCGATGTCGTGTCATCCGACCATCGGGTCTCGGTAATGGCCCAACGGGCCGGTGGGCGCTACCGTCTGGAATCTGACGGGTCATCAGATTTGGACCCGACTGACATGTCCATCGAGTCGAGGAGCACATCGGGTGCCGGGTCCAGACAAACGAATGACAGAGGCGGAGGCAGTTGGCGAACTGTCCAGCGGAATGACGATCGGCGTTGGCGGATGGGGAAGCCGACGAAAGCCGATGTCGATCGTGCGCGAGATCTTGCGCAGCGATCTGACCGATCTCACGATCGTCGCATACGGCGGACCGGACGTAGGGCTGCTCTGCAAGGCCGGCAAGGTCCGCAAGGTCATTTCCGGCTTCGTGTCCCTCGATTCCATTCCCCTGGAGCCGTTCTACCGACAGGCTCGACAGAACGGCACCATTGAAGCTGCCGAGTGGGATGAGGGCATGTTGCTGCTGGGCCTGACTGCTGCAGGCTGGCGGGTTCCCTTCCTTCCGACGCGAGCCGGTCTCGGCTCCGACGTCCCGGTGGAGATGCCTGATCTGCTCACCGTGAAATCTCCATACGCCGAACCCGACAGCGGTGAATTCGAGGAGTTGCTGGCCGTGCCGGCCCTCAACCTTGATGCCGCATTCGTTCATCAGAACCGGGCGGACATGTCCGGCAATTCCGTGTGGCTGGGTGAGGATCCCTTCTTTGACGACCTCTTCGTCCGGGCGGCCAAGACGGCATTCGTGAGTTGCGAATCCGTGGTTCCCACGGAGGAACTTGCCGGACTTGCAGACGTGACGCACCTGAAGATTTCGCGACTAGACGTGGCTGGGGTGATCGAGGCACCAGGTGGAGCGCACTTCACCGAGTGCCCTCCGGACTATGGACGCGACGAGACCTTCCAGAAGCGGTATGCGGCCACCGCGAAATCCGAGGAGGACTGGGAGGCGTTCCGAACGGACTTCCTCGACATTGATGAACAGGGTTATCAGGCCAAGGTCTCGGAACTGCGGAAGGCGAACTCATGAACACCAGCGAAACCACTGCAACTCGACGCGCGGATGTCTGCGCGGCCGCAATAGCGGACTGCTTCGCCGGCGACGGTGAACGCCTGTGCAATCCCATCGGCAATCTTCCCCTGATCGGTGGACGACTGGCTGTGGCAACGTCTGAACCCCATCTGGCTCTCACCGACGGTTTCTACACACTCATCGACAATGTTCCACCGGTCGGGATGTCCGAGGCTGAGCGCCTCGAGAACCGCACCGTTGTCCACTGGAATCCGTACCGCGAGATGTTCGGTTTGCTCTGGCACGGCCGAAGGCACGTGATGATGGGAGCCACGCAGATAGACCGCCACGGCAATCAGAACCTGGCCGCGATCGGTGACTGGAAGCAGCCGAAGAGCCAACTGCTCGGATTCAGGGGTGCTCCGGGGAACACGATCAATCACACCACGAGCTACTGGGTTCCCAAACACGGACCAAAGGTGTTCGTGGATTCCGTGGATGTGGTCAGTGGTGTTGGTTATGACCGTGCCGCCGCGCTCGGGTCGGTCGCCAGTCGATTCCACGAGATTCGCCGAGTCGTTTCAAACCTTGCAGTTATGGATTTCGAGGCCGAGAACGCCGATGGTGTTGCGGTGATGCGATTGCGGTCTGTGCATCCGGGTGTTTCGGTGGATGAAGTCGCCGAAGCAACAGGTTTCGATCTTGTGGTTGAAGGCGATGTGCCGGAGTCACGCGTTCCGACGGCCGAAGAACTTTCGATGCTGGATCAGATCGACCCGTCGGGTTTCCGGTTCAGGGAAGTCCCGGACCAGTGACGGATCAGGATTCAAAGGGTGAGTCCTTGACCGGCCAGGACTCGACCAACGACGTGCTCACCACCCGGGCATGTGAGCGCTTCGGAGTCAGATACCCGATTGTGCAAACAGGCATGGGCTGGGTATCGGGCGCAAAGCTGACTGCTGCCACTGCGGAAGCCGGTGGTCTGGGAATCCTGGCTTCGGCCACGATGACTCTGGATGAACTAGGCGCAGCCATCGACAAGGTTCGAGGACGCACCGGCAATCCGTTCGGTGTGAACCTGCTTCCCTCTCAGCCAGACGCCGGCGAGCGGATCTCGATGATGATCGAACGTTCGGTGCCAGTGGCCAGCTTCGCTGCGGCTCCGAAGCCGGATCAAGTGGAACGTCTGGAGTCGGCCGGCATCGCCACGATCGTGACCGTTGGCGCACCCCGACATGCCCAGAAAGTGGCTGGCATGGGTGTCACTGCCGTGATCGCCCAAGGTGGGGAAGGCGGAGGGCATACGGGAACCATTCCCACCTCACTTCTGGTGCCCGGTGTGGTGAAGGCGGTGGCCGACACCGAACTCATCGTGTTGGCTGCAGGCGGAATGCACTCCGGTGAATCACTCGCCGGGGCCCTTGCATGGGGTGCGGATGGAATCGCAATGGGTACGAGGTTCCTGCTCACGGCGGAGAGTCAGGTTCCGGATCACGTGAAGCAGGTGTACCTGGAGTCGGCGCTCACATCAACGGTGGTCACCACTGCCATCGACGGCGCCCCGCAGCGTGTGATCCGTACGGAGATGATCGACACGCTGGAGAAATCCAGAGGACCCGGGCGCTTGGCAAAGGCAGCGGGGAATGCTCTGGCCTTCGCCCGTCGATCGGGTTCCTCGCCGGCGGATCTGCTCAGGACGGCGAAGTCGATGCACGATGATCAGGATCTGACCTGGGCGCAGGTGGCTTTGGCCGCCAACGCTCCAATGATGACCAGGGCGTCTGTCGTCGATGGCGACCTCGAGGTCGGAATCCTGCCAACGGGTCAGGTCGTGGGGTCGATCGACGACCTGCCGAGCGTGTCGGAGCTTCTGGAATCGATCATGGATGGTGCGAGGAGCTCCATCAATGGTCTGTGCGGCTGACTGAGGGGTGGGCCGCGAGATCCATGGGGCTGATTGCACGAAGATGACCTTCCCTCAGTTCGGGGAAGGGTTTGGCGCGATCGAAATACCAGCCCTGGGCCGCATCACATCCGAGTTCCCTCAGTAGATCGAGTTGCGTGACCGACTCGACCCCTTCGGCGATCGTGGTGAGGCCCATGTTTCTCGCGAGCTGCAGAATTGACCTGACCACAAGGGTGTCCTCGGAATTGACTCCGAGACCCTGAACGAAGGTTCTGTCCACCTTGAGCGCCCGCGCGGGATACTCCCCGAGCTGCCGCAAGGAAGAGTTGCCGGTGCCGAAGTCGTCGATCGCAATCGAGACACCGGTTTCGGTCAATTGGTCGATGGTGGCTCGCGTGGCGTCGTCGAGCACCACGTCCTCGGTGATCTCGATCATGAGCTGCGATGGATCCAGACCAGATCTGGCCAATGCATTCGTCACGGTGCGAACAGCTTCATTCGCCACAAGTTCACTGGCGGACATGTTCACGGCAATTTGCAGTGGTTCATCCGGATTTAGACGGTTCAGCTCGGCGAAGTTCTCCACCGCCGTTTCCAGCACGAAGTTTCCGATGCCTTCGAGCAATCCGCTCGCGTCGGCATGGCGCAGGAACTCCTCGGGTTGGAGGAGCCCGCGGGTCGGATGATCCCAGCGAACCAACGCCTCGGCGCCGATCACGGAATCGTTGCGGAGTGACACGACGGGCTGGTAGTGCACCTGGAGTTCCCCGCGTTCGAGGGCGACCATGAGATCAGGTTCCAGTTCCACGCGGCGACGGGTGGATGCGTCGAGATCGGGAGAGTACCGGAACAGGCCTTGGCGACCAGATGCCTTGGCTTCATAGAGTGCGGTGTCTGCACGGCGCAGAATTTCTTCAGCGCCGACGTCTTCATTCCAGATCGCCAATCCGGCGCTCACCGACGGTGCGGCCACTGACTCCCGCCTGGTGTCGGACTTGTTGATCCGGTCCGTGAGCCGGAGCGCGTCGTTCCAGACCTCGGGTCCCGTACGGGCAATGATGGTGGCCACAAATTCGTCACCACCGAAACGGGTGACTGTTGTCTTTCCCAACTCGTCGGTGAGCATCTCGGCGGTGTCGCGGATGAGTTGATCGCCGACCTGATGTCCCAGGGAATCATTGATGGCCTTCAGGTGATCGATGTCCAGGAAGAGAACACCGATCTCAGCGTTCGTCCTCGATTTCAACCGGCTCAGGCGGTTGAGCAAGCGTGAGCGGTTGGGAAGCCCGGTGAGCTTGTCGTGTGCAGCCTCATGGGAAAGTTCACTCACAGAATGAGCCAATTCATCCGTCAGTCCGCGCCGTTGGGTGAGGGTGAAAGACTGCCGAGCGATCATGAGGCCCGCAACGATGAGCAGCGCCGGCATCGTGTAGGGGGCGGCATCTGATCCCGTGGAAAGCTCGATGATCCCCACCATCATGGCCACCGCCCCCAGGGTTGCCGGAACCACCACGATCGGGGTGTTGCCGCCGATCTGAAGTGCAAGCTCCGGACCTGTCACGGTGGTCGACTTGGATCTGGGTTTCAGGAGGATCCCAGCCGCTGTCAGAAGGATGAATCCGGTCGCCCAGCCGGCATCGAATATCAGTGCTGCTTGCTCCCAGGCGCCGAACTCCTCGAGTAGAAGGTCGGTCGATTGGGTGAACGCGATGGCCGTGAGTGCCAGACCGAGAAGCACGAACGAACGTGTGTTTGAGTCCCGGGTGGTGAATACGAGAACCACCACCATGACAACCAGGAAAGTGGTGTTCAGTGGATGAAGAGCATGTATTTCCGAGTGGCCGTAGTAGGCCTCCGGATCTGCTGACGAATTGATTCGAAGCCCAAGGGTCCACAGGATCAACAAGAGTGAGACCGAAACCAACAGGCCGTCGATGAGGCTTCTGACTGCGCGTTCTCTGCGGCGCCCGGAAGGGTAGAGGAGAACGCCGGCAGCGATCAGGGGCGCGGTGAAAAGGTGCATGGCATCCGCCGGACCAGGTGAGCCCGGTGGTCTGTCAGTCAGCGACCATGAAACCCAGATCGTCGAGCCGACGGCCCACACAGCGGCCGCGGTGGCGATGAGGCGCCAGGAGATCCGTGCCGTTCCTGTGAGTCGGCTGGCACCAAGGAACAAGGCCGCCGCAGCCGCCGAGCTGCACAAGACCTCGAGCGCCTGGGGTCCGAGTGCCCACGGGTTGGTGGAAGGATCGTGGCCGGCAAGTGTGCGCCACGAGACGTGTGAGGCTCCGACGGTGATGGCAACCAACAACGCGATCAGGACTGGTGCATTGTGGCGAACCCAACGAGAGCCCATCATCGGATTGGAGCGCATCGGACTCGTCACGGCGACCCTCCAGTTGAGGCTCGGTCGAGTTCATCTGATCTTTCAGTGTCAATGAGGTCCAGGTCACCGGGCAGACCGAAGAACCAACCTTGCGCCTGTTTGACGCCCAGGTCCCTCAAGACTTCAGCCTGCCTTGCACTGGCGACAGCTTCCGCTCCAACGGTGAATGCCAAGCCTTCGGCCAGCTCTGAAACAGCACGTAGAATGACCTTGTCGTCGTGGTTACGTCCGAACGTTCCGAGGAAGCTGCGATCCATCTTGAGGGTCAGATTGTCGAAGTCCGCGAGGTGCCGCAGCGAGGTGGGACCGGTGCCGAAATCTTCGATGCACACCCCGATTCCGCTGGCGGTTGCCTGCCGGATCATTCGGCGGGCAGAGGGATCCAGAACGTTGCGCTCGGTGACTTCGAGCCGGACTCTCGATGGGTCCGTGTGGGTGGCATCCAGTGCCGAGAGCATCGAGGTCAGAACTGTCGGCACGGCCGATTCTTCCCTGGACAGATTCACCGAGATGAACCCTGTGAACATGGTTGCTTCTGCAAGGGCAGTGAGGGCTTTTTGAAACACAAGAGTTCCCAGCTGTGGCATCAGGCCGGCTTCCGCGAACAGGGGAATGAATTCCGCCGGAAGGAGCATGCCGAAGTCGTTGGTGGTCCACCTGACCAGCGCTTCGGCCCCGACAACTGTGTTCGTTTCGAGGTCGACGATGGGCTGGAACTGAAGACCGAGTTGCTGTTCGTCGATGCTTCGTTTCAGATTCTGCTGGAGTGTGAGTCGTTGGTCAGCCCGGTCCTGCAGCCAAGGCTCGTAACCTGCCCACTGGCTCCTGCCCAGTTCCTTCGCTCGGTAAAGCGCCAAGTCAGCTCGGCGCAAGAGGAGTTGGGCGTCATCCGGGTTGCGGTTGCCGTCGGTCCGAACGGTTGATCGGGCCACTCCCACGCTTGTGCCACTGGGGACTCGATGCAGGCCGATCTGTACCGGCGGGTTGAGCGCCTCAACGATTTGCTCCGCCAGCCCCTCGATGCCTGCGAGGTCCATGTCTTCTCTGACTGCTATGAACTCGTCGCCGCCCACTCTGTAGACCTCGCCACCGAGGACGTCCGTGAGTCGTTGAGCGAGAATTTGCAACAACGTGTCGCCAGCCACGTGGCCGAGACTGTCATTGACTTCCTTGAAGTTGTCGATGTCGATGAAGAACACCGAAACCCCGTCTGGTGACTGGGACTTCAGCGCCACGTCGAGCCTTTCTTCCAGTGCGAGGCGGTTTCCCAGTCCCGTCAGGGAATCCTCGCGCCCAACCTTGGCGAGGGCGAGCGCGCTGCCCTGGAGTCGGTTGAAGATCTCCACGTTCTGCACGTGCATCACTGCGGCCCGGAAGGAACTGACTGCCAGAAGGGCCAGGCCAAGCGCTGCCATGATCGGATCCCGATCGCCCAGGACTCCTTCGTGGGTGGCGACCGCGATTATGCCCACGATCGTGGCAGCGCCCGGAAGAAATCCTTGGACTCGTTCCACGCGAAGCAGCCCTACTGGGGTGGTCTTCGTCCCGCCCTGCAGGCGAAGTCCAGAGGCGAAAAGTGCTGCACCCATGGCGGTCCAGAGCGCATCGGCTGTTCGCGAAGCCGGGTTGTAGATGGCCTCGGGGGCTCTCGGGGCAACTATCACCATCGCCACGCCCCCCAGTATCAGGGCCCAGACGAGGCCGCGGAGTTCAACGTGTCGGCCGAGCATCTTTCTGAGCACGATCGACGCTCCAGCCATCACGCTCACGGAACCGAGCGTGGCGATGGCCACGCGACTCAGGGTGGACGACCCTGGATCGGCATACAGAGGCAGTGTGGTGCTCCACAACACGGCCATGACTGCCAACAGGACAGTTGCGAGATCAAGCAGTCCTGACCGACTCAGTGGAAGGCTTCCGGGGAGAGACGCAGTTCCGGCAAGGATCATCACCACGCCCGCGAGGTGGAGTCCCACCGGAAGGGCTCCCAGACCGGGTCCCCCCACAGGAGAGAGACCTGCCGAAATCGCAGCGACTGCGCCGGCAGCCCAAACCACGCAGCCGAGGCCGATCAGAATCCACCAGGTTGTGACCCTGGGTCTGGAGCGAAGCACTGACAGGAGAATCCGCAACCCGGCCGCGCCCACGGCGGCAGCCACCATCAAGCCCGTCAACCGAGCTCGCATTTCCCGGTTCACTGTTGTGCCGGTGATGGCCTCAAAGGCCATCGGCCAGACGAGGGTCGTGGCCAGCAGGCTCAGGGTGAGGAGGTAATACCAAGCGGGGTCGGCAGTTCCGGGGGCGCGCCCCGACCCTGTCTTCACGCGGCCTCATTCTTCGAACTCGTGCCGCCATTCGTCGTGTGGACCGACTCGCTCATCTTCATGCATCCCACCGTACGGGCGGGCTTCATTCTGGCTCATCCATGGACTTCATTCTGGCTTCTCAATTCGGTCGGTGTCCTTGCGTATTCGGTTGTCAGGTGGGACCTGCTCGGTGGACGGGTGGGGCACAGGATCTGACGGGGCGTCAGAAATTCGGCAGAATCAACACATGGACCTCACCTGGACCGAGTCGGAGCAACGCTTCCGCGAAGAGTGTCGGGAGTGGTTGCGGGCGAACGTGCCTGCTGAGCCACTGCCGAGTGGCGACACATCCGAAGGCTTCGCGGCCCACCTTGAATGGGAGAACCTGCTGCACTCAGCGGGTTGGGCTGTTGTGTCCTGGCCCGCTGCTTATGGAGGTCGGGATGCCACTTTGTGGGAGTGGCTCATTTTCGAAGAGGAGTACTACGCCGCCGGAGCGCCCCAACGGATTACCCAGAACGGGATCTTCCTGTTGGCTCCGACGATCTTCGAGTTCGGATCCCGGGCGCAACAGGATTACTACTTGCCGAGGATGTCGGCAGCGCAAGATCTCTGGTGTCAGGGCTGGTCCGAACCCAACGCTGGTTCGGACCTCGCCGGCATCAAGTCACGTGCGGTGCGAGATGATGAGCGCGGGGGCTGGGTTCTCAGCGGTCAGAAGACCTGGACCACCCGCGGGGCCTTCAGTACGCATCTGTTTGGCTTGTTCCGCACCGATCCGGAAGCCGAGCGCCATCGCGGGCTCACTTATTTCCTGGCACCGCTCACCGCCGAGGGAATGACGGTCCGGGGATTCGGACGCCTTGATGGTGACGAGGGTTTTGCCGAGGTGTTCCTCGACGATGTTTTCGTGCCCGACGATGATGGCACCACCGAAACGATGGCGGCCGGGGGCATTCTCGGTGAGGTTGGACAGGGCTGGGGAGTCGCGATGTCCACCACCAGTTCCGAAAGAGGCCTCACGCTGCGTTCACCCGGACGATTCCGGGCGGCGGCGGCCCGTTTGCTGGAACTGGCGCATGATCAGATTGCTGCAGGTGTCGACCTGGATCCGGCGGTTCTGGACGCAGTTACCGATGCCTGGATTGATACCGAGGCTTATGCCCTCTACACGCTGCGCGATGTCACAGGGGTGGTGGAGGGAACTCCTGCCGGAGCCAGGTCGTCGTACAACAAGGTGTTCTGGTCCGAACTGGATGTCCGGTTGCATGAAGCTGCCCTGGATCTCCTGGGAGCGGAAGCAGAGCTGGATGGTTCCTGGATGCACGGATACGAGTTCTCGCTGTCGGGTCCGATCTATGCAGGCACCAACGAGATCCAGCGCAACATCATCGCCGAGCGGGTGCTCGGCCTCCCGAGGAAGTAGGTCGAGATGAGATTCGCACCAACCGAAGAACAGGCCGAGTTCCGTAGTGCGGTGAAGGCACTGTTGGTCGACACTTGCGACATCGCCGCCGTGCGTGCGTCATGGGGCGGCGAGGTCGGCCGGCACACCGAGGTCGGCCAGGGAAATGGTCGCGTCGAGCGGGCCTGGAAAGGGCTCGCGGACATGGGTGTCCTCGGTCTGTTGGTTCCAGAGGCTGATGGCGGAATGGGCATGACCCAGGATGCCTTCGTGGGAATTGCGGTGGAGGCTGGATATGCGGGTTTGCCTGATCCCCTGATCGAGACTGCGGCGGTTGCTCCGCCGGTCCTCGCGTCGTCCTCCGAGCCACTGGCTTCGGAACTCCTCGCCAGGATCGCGTCCGGTGAGGTCACAGTGGGTGTCGGCTTCGGAGAGTCGCCGCTTGTCCCCTGCGCCTCAACTGCCGACTGGTTCCTGATCCTGACCGGGACCGCCGCCCATTTGCTGGACGCTTCCGCCGTTGACATCACGCCGCTCTCCAGTGTTGACGGGGCCCGCCACCTCGGGCGGGTCAATTGGAGTACCGCCGCTTCCACGGTGCTTGTTTCATCTGATTCCGACGCAGCTGTGCTGACTGCGGCCCGCAATGCCGCAGTTACCTTCTCCTCAGCCACGCTCGTGGGCCTGTCACATCGAATGATCGACATGACGGTGGAGTACGTTGGCGAACGCCATCAGTTCGGCGTACCCATCGGTTCCTTTCAGGCCGTGAAGCACGAACTTGCCGACGCCGCCCTCGGCGTTGAGTTCGCCGAGCCCCTGGCATTCAACGCCGCTCATCTGTTGAGTGTTGGTGAAGACGCCACCGTGGCGGCGTCGATGGCGAAGAGCCGGGCTTCCCGCGCGTCGCAGGTTGCGTCGGACGCGTGCCTTCAGCTGCACGGTGCAATCGGTTACACGGTGGAACACGATCTGCACCTGTTCATGAAACGCGCATGGGCATTGTCACGGCAGTACGGCGATTTCCGCAGTCATCGAGCAGTTGTGAGGCGTGCCCTGCTGGGAAGCTGATAGCGCTCTCGCCGACAACTCCCCGGATTGTGTGGCCGAGTTGTGAACTTCGCAGGGCCGGCCTGCTCAAGGTGCTGTCGGGTGGCTACCCGCCAGAGCGCTCAGAATCGGTAGCGTTGACGTTCATGGTGCCGAGAATTGATCGTGCTCACTGGTGAGCGGTGACGAGGACTCAGTGGGAGCGGAGACCCCGACGTCTGCCCGACGCTGGTTCCGACGCGGTCGGTCCCGGAACTATTCGGATTCGGCGATCGCAGCCCGCAGGGATCCGTGGTGGATCAACTCCGCCACTTTGAAGGGTCTGGGTCTGGTTGTGGCCGGCGTGATGATTCTTGCGAGTCCGGCGACGGAACAGCTGATTCGTCCAATCCTCGGTTTCCTCCTCGTGATCTGGGCAGGGACCGAGCTATGGCTCCTCGTCCGTGCGCGGTCCGGAGTGGATCGATCGGCGGGGTCGGTGGATGGGCCAGCCGCAGGTGGTCGTTCCTGGACCACGATTCTCGTGGCCGCCGCGGGTGGACTGCTGCTGATTTCCCTCGATGACTTCGGCGTCACAGAGGTGATTGGCTTCGTTGCGTTGTTCAGGGGAATCTTCGTCCTGCTTCGGAATCGCAGAAAGGGCGGCGGCCCGATCCACCGAAATCGGTTGCAGACAGGAGTTTTCCTCATCGTGTTGGGTGGTGTCCTGATAGCGGTTCCCGACGCCGCAGTTCTGGCTGTGCGGGCCGGGATTGGCCTGGCTGCACTCGCAGTCGGGGGAGTCCTGCTGGCAATGGGTTTGTCGCGAAAGGATGGGGAGCTCGCGGCCAATGTGGACATCCGCTCTGGTACTCGTCTCGTGGGGGACTGGATCGGAAACCGGCACTTGGAGCTCGATCACCGCCGCACCATCACAGAGACCCTGTTCTTCGAACCTCCCAACCGTGCCCAGAAACTCGGTTCCTTCTGGGTGATGATGATCCTGGCGTCGTCAATCGCCAGTTTCGCCGTGGTGCAGGACTCAACTGCGGTGGTCATTGGTGCAATGCTCGTCGCCCCTCTGATGACGCCGATAATGGGAGTGTCAGCGGCTGCAGTGAATGGTTGGGCCGCCAGATTGATCCGATCGCTCGTGCTCGTGTTGTTCGCCGTCACCGCTGCGATCGCAGTTGCCTGGCTGATATCCGCGTGGTTGCCGTCAGTCGGTCAACTGTCAACCAATTCTCAGATCACTTCGCGGGTTGAACCCACCCTCGTGGATCTGGGCATAGCGATTGCCGCAGGCGCGGCTGGTGCATACGCCACCGTCGACCCACGGGTGTCCAGCTCATTGTCGGGTGTGGCGGTTGCCGTGGCTCTGGTCCCTCCACTCTCGGTTGTGGGAATCACCCTGGAGAATGGCGAATTCGACCTGGCCAGGGGAGCGCTCCTGCTGTTCCTGACGAACTTCGTCTCAATCGTGCTCACGGCAACTGTGGTGTTTGTGCTCATGGGGTATGCGGTGGTCCCGCCCACGGGTGAACAACGAGTTCAGTTGAGGCGGGTCATGGCCGCGTTCGGCATCGGTGCGCTCATCATCGCGGTTCCGCTGAGCATCACTTCCTTCGATAGCTGGGACGAATCGGCGGAACAGGCACTGGCCGAAGAGTTGCTGGAAGCCTGGCTGCCGACTGATGGAAGCCTCGAACTGGTCGAGGTGGAAGTGGAAAACGAAACCATCGATGTAACACTCACCGGTTCGGAACTACCGGACAATACCGATTCCCTCAGCGAGGGCCTCGCACGCGAGCTCGACCATCCGGTGAAAATGACAATGCGGCTCATACCCTCGCAGGTGAGGGTGGTGGAGGGCTCGTGAGTGCCGGTGGCCGTCCGGCCGTCGTGCTGCTGAGCGGAGGTCTCGACTCGGCCACCGTGCTGGCCCAAGCCCTGGAATCCGGATTCGATGCCCATGCCTTGAGCATGCGGTACGGCCAGCGACACGCGGTGGAACTCGATGCGGCGGCTCGAGTCGCCCACACGCTCGGAGCGAAGGAGCACGTGGTGTTGGACGTGGA